>CAYIQI010000027.1:0-6785 GCA_964365545.1 uncultured Candidatus Saccharibacteria bacterium | reverse complement strand
CATGGGCGCGGCGCGAGACGGATGTGTCAGATACATTTCTGGATTCGGCGTGGTATTTTTTGCGCTATCCGAGCGTGAAAAATAAAAAAGCCGCGTGGGATCCGGTGATCACGAAAAAATGGCTCCCCGTGGATAGTTATATTGGCGGCGCGGAGCACTCGGTGCTGCATCTAATGTACAGCAGGTTTTTGACTATGGCGCTGCATGACGCAAAGTTATTGGATTTTGACGAACCGTTTTCGCGTTTTCGCGCGCACGGCCTCATTACCAAAGACGGCGTCAAGATGTCCAAGTCGCGCGGCAATGTCGTGAATCCGGACGACTATGTTCGGGCGTACGGTACTGACGCGGTGCGGATGTACCTTGCGTTTATGGCGCCGTTTGAGCAGGACGGCGATTTCCGCGACACCGGCATCCGCGGCATGACGCGGTTTTTGGAACGGGTGTGGAAAATCGGAAACTGGAAACTGGAAACTGAAAACAGGAGAAATAGTCATACAAAAAAAAGAGAAATGCAGCGGCTGACGCATCGGGCGATAAAAAAAGTGACGGAGGATATTGAGAATCTGCAGTATAATACGGCGATTTCGGCGCTGATGATTTTACTGAATGAATTTGAAGCGTCCCCTGATGCGGTGGGTGCGGATGGCATAGAGATATTTTTGAAATTGCTCGCGCCCTTTGCGCCGCACATCACCGAGGAATTATGGCAGGAAATCGGAAGCAGGAATCAGGAAGCAGGAAGCAGGAAAATTAAATCAATTCATCGCGAGCTGTGGCCGATGCACGATCCGGCATTGATTCGGGAAGATACATTTGAGCTTGTGGTGCAGGTCAACGGTAAAGTACGCGGTCGTGCCACATTGCCGGTCGGCGTATCGGAGAAAGAAGCAATGGCTGCGGCGCGAGGCCTTGCATCGGTACAGCTATATCTTCTTTCCGCCCCGCGCAAAACCATTTTTGTGCCTGACCGCCTCATAAGTTTCGTTCTGTAGGTTATGGAGGTGATCGCACTCAACGATGCGCCTTATGTGCCAGCGCTTATGCGGGCGATTTCCGTATCGCAGGCAGGCGGCGTGATTGTCGCGCCCACGGATACGGTGTACGGGCTCTTGTGTAATGGGACGGATGAGGCGGCTGTCCGGAAAATGTTTGCGATTAAACATCGGCCGCAAGAAAAAGCGTTTCCGATTTTTGTGCGCGACATTGCGATGGCCCGGCAGTATGCATATATCTCCGATGCCAAAGCGAAGTTTTTGGCCGAAGTATGGCCGGGTGCCGTGACGGCGGTTTTTCATCACAAAGAAAAACTGCCGGAGGCGCTTACCGGCGGCCGCGATACGATCGGCATCCGTATACCCAACCATCCATTTATCGCGGCGCTATTGGAAAAGCTGGATATGCCGCTCGCGCAGACCTCGGCGAATATCTCGGACGGCGCACCGGCGAAAACCGCGGCAGAAGCCGCTGCGTATTTTGAGAAAAATCCGGATCAGCCGGATGTGGTGGTCGACGGCGGGTCGGTATCGGGTATTTCGTCCACGGTCGTGGATTGTACCGGCGCATCGCCGTTGATCCTGCGCAGTGGCCTCGTTTCAAAAGCGGACATTGACCGGATGCTTGGCAATGCTTAAGATGGCGCCATGGCGACTTCTGCTTTGTCTTCAATCCTTGGCACGGAAAGTAATTCCGACCAGCGGTTTATCCGTGATTTGAGTGTGCTTGATAAGGTTGTCAAGCAGCTCAAGAAAAAAGGCAAAAAAATCGTGCTGACGCAGGGCGTGTGGGATTTGATCCACGAGGGACACGCGCGGTACTTGGAGGCGGCAAAGTCACTCGGCGACATTCTTGTCGTGGGGCTGGATTCGGATGCGCTCACGCGCCTGCGTAAAGGCCCGAATCGCCCGATTGTGCCGGAGCGCGAGCGCGTGCAGATGCTCACGCACCTGCGCCATGTGGACATTGTCGCGATCCGCGATGTGGATCATGACATCGGGCATCTCGTGCGGCTGGTGCGGCCCGACGTCCTCGTCACCTCCACGAGTACCGCGGATTTCAAAGAGGATCTCAAAGCCGGCACATACAAGGATGTGTGCAAAAAAATCGTCACGCTCCCGCCGCAAGCAACCACGCACACGAGTGCGCGCGTGCGCAACCTCACCATTGAGGGCGCGGAAAAACTTGCGGATGAGGTCGTCAATCTCACCAAGGACTTTATCAAACGGATCCGCACCGTATGACGCGCACCATAATCATTGCCTATATCCCGGCGCTCCACCGCGGATACATTGATTTTTTCAACAAATATCGCGGCGGGACGCTGTATATTCTTGACGAAGAACTCGTGCGCGAGGTGCCGCGCATGGAGCGTGATATCCGCGCGCTCACGCCGTCCGAAGTGAAAACATTATTACAGGGACTGGGGATTTTTGACAGCATCGCGGTGCTCGATAGAAAAATACCGGCGGATTTAGAGAATGAGGTTGCGTTGATCGTAATGCCGGATGAAGATGTGAGCCGCGCGTTTGCCGCGGAACATTTGCGCGGCAAAAATATTGAGTTTGTGTCGGTGTTTCTCCGTTGGGACAAGCAGATTTCCACCAAAGAATTTGAAGTGCCGCCGGACAGAATCATCTCTCAAAGCGAAGCAGATAAAGAGATGATGAGCGCGACCTCTGTCGAGGCCGCGAAAAGCCCTGACTGGTGGCGTCAGATCGGCGCGATTGCCGCAAAAGACGGCAAGATTCTACTCGCGGCATACAACAAGCCCGTGCCGTCCAAAGATTATACGCTCGGTCCCTTTGGCGATCCGCGGAGCAACTTTGACGCGGGCGAGCATTTTGAACTTTCCAAAATAATCCACGCCGAAGCCGCGGTCATTGCCGAGGCGGCCCGCCGCGGCATTTCTCTTGAAGGCGCCGCGCTCTATGTTACCACCTTCCCGTGTCCGGTCTGCGCCAAATCCATCGCCGCCGCAGGCATAACGCGCGTGTATTACGAAAAAGGATATTCTCTCTTGGACGCCGAAGACATGCTCAAAGCCGCGGGCGTGGAAATCGTGCTGGTGAAATAGATGACCGCTGGACTTGGAGTCCAGCGGTTCTTACTGAGTAGAGGCTATAAGCCAAATAACCTCCGGTATTTTTTTGTTTCTGATGCTACCTCCTGTGGAGAGAACTTTTGACTTTGAAAGATCGGCGATTCGTGAACTTGACATTCCTGATATAGCCGATCGTATAGTCTGCGCGGCAGAATATGCCAGTGCAGGTGGTTGACTTTTTCGTCACTTTCCGGAAGCGTCGGCCGGTAGTTTTGTCGTAAATCGCACCACGGCGCAATCAAAGAAACGATCGATCTCTGAAATGCTTTAACCATGAGTTGCAGTTGTGCATCCTCATCCGTTGTTAATTCCCACGGTGCTTCCACATGCCGGTTTGGGATAGCGAGCATGTGACCCTCAACGAGCCATGGGTTGCTGAGCATGACGTACATGTGTTCGTATCGATGAAGAACATCATTCCGTTGGGGATTAATCTCGCAGAAAGGACATGTGGCCATTGCAGGCCTCCTTTGCTAAAGGGTTGTGCTGGTCGCACAGTAGCACAAAAACCGGTTTTTTGCCTACCCCACGCGGGCGAGGATGGGCTTGCGGTTTTTTTTGTCAATATCGGGCGAGATGAGATTGGCGTGCAGATGCGAGACCGAGGCGCCGGTGGCGAACGGATCCCCAAATCGCATATAAAATGTGCCTCCGGCAATCGCGCGTTTTTTCACCTCAGCCTGTGCCATTTTCAGGAGCTCGCCCCAAGCCGCCGGCGATATTTTTGTGATATCTTCAATATGCTTGCGATGGATGAGGAGGAGATGGTGCAGGGCGCCTTTGTATGGATAGCCGTTTTCCGTGAGGATCCACCAGCGTCCGGTTTTCAAAATTGGTTTGGTGTGATAGCGCGCGAGATTCTGCGGGCAGAACGGACAGACCCGGTCCCGGACGATTTTCTTTATGATTTTTTTGTAATCGCCGCCGGCGCGCGCGCCGGCGTTTTCTAGATTTACGAATGGTTTTGGCATACAGAGATCTATTCTCAAATTCTTAAGAATTTGAGAATAGATTGATTATATGGGGGTGGGGATGAACATTTTGGGATGCGGCTCGTAGTCGGAAAGAATAAAGTGTTCTGGTCGGAACGCAAAAATATCGTCCGGTGGGTTTGTGAATGTGACAGTCGGCAGGCGGCGGGGTTCGCGCGCGAGCAATTCTTTTACTTTTTCGTATTGGCTCTCGTAGATGTGCACATCAGAGAAGGTATAGACGACCTCTTTGAGTACGTATCCGAGGATGTGTCCCAGCATCATGCCAAACGCGGCGTATTGGATGATATTGAATGGCACGCCGACGGGGAAATCTGCGCTTCGCTGGAAATGGTGGATGGTGAGTTCTTTTGTTTCGGGAAATGCGAGGACATGAATCCAGCCATGGCAGGGAGCGACCACGACTTTTCTTGTCAGTCCTTCATGTTGGAGTGCGTATTGGGGAATCCACGGCGAGATGAAATGCGTGCGCAGATACGGCCGTTCTTTGATTTGTTGGACAAGATTTTTTATCTGATTAAAGGGGGCGCCTTCTTTGGTTGGAAAGTTCGCCCATGCAGCGCCATACGATCCGTCGCCAAGATCTCCCTCGGGAAGCCCGAAGATGCCGCATTTTTCTTTAGTAACCCACGGCTTCCACCATTTGCAACCAAACGCTTCCAATTCTTTTTGCGTCCGCGCACCGTTGAGAAACGCAATATGCTCTGCCAGGGCGCCCGTGAACATTGCACCCGAGAGGTCGCGCTCGGTAATCACCGGAAATCCGTTGGAGAGTGAGTAGCGGAGCTGCTGCCCCACGAGCATGCGCGCGCGCTCGCCGTGAATAGGCGAGACATCAACGCCTTCTTCAAAGATTTTGCGCAGCAGATTTTGATATTGTGCGTCCGGCGCGCGCTCGCGGTACGGCTTCATAAAGGGATTATTTCATACTCACCCGTGACTGGTCAACCGATTGCGTGCTTGCACCGCGTTTGATGTTGTGCGATTATAGCAGTGATGAAAAATGTGTTAGAAAAATCCGATCCGGCGGCGGCGCGGCTGATTGCCGCCGAGGAGCGGCGCCAGCAGGGGACTATTGATTTGATCGCGTCCGAAAATATTGCGTCGCGTGCGGTGCGTGAGGCACTTGGGTCTGCGCTGACCAATAAATACTCCGAAGGATATGCGGGCAAGCGCTATTACGCGGGCAACAGCGTGATTGATGAGGTGGAGGAATTGGCAAAAGCGCGGGCGCGGGCTGTTTTTGGTCTGGGGAAAAACTGGAGTGTGAATGTCCAGCCGCTGTCCGGGTCTCCGGCAAATATGGCGGTGTATTTTGCACTGCTCGCGCCCGGCGACAAGTTTATGGCAATGGCGTTGAGTTCTGGTGGGCATCTCACGCATGGGGACTCGGTTAATTTTTCCGGAAAATTATTTTCCCCAGTGCATTATAGTGTCGGCGCTGACGGGCGGATTGATTACGATGAAGTGCGTCGGCTGGCGCTCCGCGAGAAGCCCAAACTGATTGTCGCCGGATTTACCGCATATCCGCGCACGATTGATTTCAGGAAATTCGGCGCGATTGCAAAAGAGACAGGCGCGTTTTTCATGGTGGATATGGCGCATATTGCCGGACTCGTGGCCGCAGGAGTCCATCCGTCGCCGTTTTCGTATGCGGATGTCGTGACCACGACTACGCACAAGTCCCTTCGCGGGCCGCGTGGTGCGATTATCTTCTCGCGCATTGATCGGAAGTTTATGCGCGATGGCAAAGAGACCACGATTGCCCGCGCGGTTAATCGCGCGGTATTTCCGGGCCTGCAGGGCGGGCCGCACGACAATCAGACCGCGGCAATCGCGGTATGCCTCAAAGAAGCCATGCGCCCGGATTTCAAAACATACGGAAAACAGATCATAAAAAACGCGGCCGCGCTTGCCAGCGCTTTGCAAAAACTTGGCTTTCGTTTGGTATCCGGCGGCACGGACAATCATTTGATGCTCGTTGATCTGACGGATAAAAAATTATCCGGACTTGAAGCGCAGACGCGATTGGAGGAAGCGGGGATTATCACGAGCCGCACTACGATCCCGCACGATCCGCGTCCGGCGTATGACCCGTCCGGCATTCGTCTGGGCACACCCGCAGTTACGACCCGTGGCATGAAAGAAAAAGAGATGGCTGTAATCGCGCGTCTGATCCACGAGGCATTGACGGCAGGAGGGATACATGCTATAAATGTACAAGTTCAAAAATTATGTAGGCGATTCTCCATCCGGATTTGAGGAGAAGACATTATGCCAAACAAAGACGAGGTGATTCAGTTTGTGATTGCGGCGGCCTTGGTTGACGCTCAATCAAGAGGACTGAAGATTGGTCAGGTGGTTGCGCATTAAACAGAAAAACCGTCCGGCATTCTTATTGAGATCAATGGCAATCTTGCTACGGTCCAATTCGGGACCAAGCAGAAAGTCCTCCCCTTGGAAGAGCTTTTTGATCCTCAATATGTAATGGAAAAGGCAACTGCTCTTTACGCCGCAAACAGCGGAAAGTAAGTATAATTTATGGTATGGGGAAGTTAGTGAGGGCTCGCGAGCGAGCCCTCTTTTGTTTGACTTTTATTATAGGAGCCTCTATTATGGAGTTATGAACATCGTTACGATTCCTAAAAAACTCGCGCAAAAAGGCGATTTGGTTGTCATACCTCGTAAGGAAT
>CAYIQI010000026.1:0-6955 GCA_964365545.1 uncultured Candidatus Saccharibacteria bacterium | reverse complement strand
AAGCGCCCCCTGCCACAGATCTGCAAGCGCTGGTAATCCAATTACAAGAGCAGATAAAAACACTGCAGGCGGAGATTAATAAACTGAAAACGCAACAATCCCCGATACCGCAACAATCTACACCTATCCAAGAAAATACGCCAACTCCCGTCACCGTATCGCCGTCTGCGTCCTCATCGCTGACGGCGCAAGCGGAGAAAAAGGAAGAAGGCGGGAGCGCGATTACGGCGTCTCCTCCCGCGTTTACCCGAACCCTCTCGCGCGGGGCGCGGGGCGAAGATGTAAGAAAACTTCAACAGTATCTCGCGCAATTCCCGGATCTCTACCCCTCAAGATCAGTGACTGGGTTCTATGGGTTTGCCACTGAAGCCGCGATAAAAAGATTACAGACAAAATACGGCATTGAGCAGTTGGGCAGTATCGGACCCAAAACCCTTGCCAAGATCAACGAACTCGTAAGCGAGGGAGCCGGGAGGTCCGGAGTATCTCCGCCGGGGCTTATGCGGCGGCTTGACGCGCAATCACCAGAAGCGTCAGCAGTAGCACCATCTGCGGCTACAGGACCCTCATTGAGCGGTGTTGTCGGAATGATTACATCAACCAGTACTTCCTCCGCGACTACGACCGCAGAATCCCCGTGCGTTAAAAATCCCGCGTACTGCGCGACAAAAGAAAAATGCGTTGCGGCTAATTTCTTCTGGTATACGGTATCGTGTCATGCAAAACCCCCGCCCTCTTTTTCGTGTCCCGCTTCATATAATTACTGCTCGGGAGCGGCTGACTGCTCGGCACACGGATGGTATTGGTGCAGAAACAGCTGTTATCCGTCAGCGGATGCGTGTCAGGGCGAAACTTATGTGCCGCCGGCAACGCCTGCTCCGATTCCTGCAATACCGGCACCCGCACAGCCGATTGGGCAGACAGGCACCACGACTGTAGCGGCGATTCCGATAACTCCGGCGGCAACGACTACGGCAGCAACGATCACAACAACTGCGACGACAACGGCCACCATAATCGCGACAACGACAATCGTGGCAACGCCGGCCCCGATTGTCATCAGCACGCCTGCCCCGGTAATATCTACGGAAGTGTCTGTGGACCTCGGATCTCTTATCAGCCACTGGAAGTTTGACGGAAACGGCAATAACGAAATCGCGGGAAAGCCCAACGCGGTTCGCGTCGGAAACGCGGTTTTCTACGCCAGCGGAGGCAAAATAAACGGCTATGCTTATCTCCCCTCAAATGGTGACTACATAAGAATTCCGTACAACAGCGCCTATGATCTTGCCAACTCATTTACCGTTGCGTTCTGGTTCCGCCAGCGGTCAAATCAGGGCTTCAACCAAAACCTCATATACAAAGGGACGCCCCCAAACAACTATAATTTCAACATATTCAGATATTTGTGGAATCAATACAATAAGGGACCGGTTATTGCGGGTTCTACCACGGCGGGCACCGGATATTGGCATCAAGTAAGCAACCCCAATGAGCCGCCTCATGGCACATGGCATCATGTAGCGTACACAAAGACCACCGAGGGCGCGGCATATTACATTGACGGCGTCCTCATTCACTCCCGAAACTATGCGGCTGATAATAGCCGAGAATACGCGGGGCCGGTGAGAACGCAGGCCACGGACATTATTATCGGCAATCCCGCGCCGGACACCGATATAGATAATGTCAAAATATACAATACTGCCTTGAGTTATGACGAAGTTTTGCGTCATGCCGGAGCCGTTGCGCCCGCGCCTACACAAGACATCACACCGCCCGTGATTTCTAATATCCGCATAGGAAATATCACCGCAACTTCAGCGGCCATCACCTGGATAACTGACGAACTATCCGACTCACAAGTAGAGTATGGAACTGCGACGGGCTACGGCTCTCAAACCGCGCTGGATACGAATCGCGGCACCAATCATGCCGTTGTTCTCGGCGGCCTCACCGCCTCTACTGCGTATCACTATCGGGTGAAATCCAAAGATGCGGCGGGGAATCCGGCAGTGAGCGGGGATCAGACATTCAGCACCCCAGCCGCGGCTTCATTATCATGCGTGGGCCCATATCATGTGCTTGCAAGCGACGGCAGATGCGTATGGAGTTGCGGAGTGGGCACCACGCCGGACAATACCACCAACCAATGCGTATGTCAGTCCGGCTATACGGAAAGCGGCACGGATCAATTTGGACGAAGGGTGTGCGCGCAAAGCGCTCAACCAGTCACGGTTGATGTAAAAGCATCCGTACAAAGTACGGGTTTGGCTCCGTCAGACGGGCCGCTCACCGCGGCGTACGGAGCAAGCGTATCAGTGACATGGACTTCGCAAAATGCGACTTCGTGTACTGCCTCGGGCACCTGGCCCAATTTCAGCGGCGCTAAAGCCGTTCAAGGAACTGAAATTACCGCGCCTAATAATGCAGGTTCATACACCGCCACACTCACCTGCACGAACGGATCTCAACAAGCGAGTGACACCGTTGCGATTACGGTCTCGGCTCCGGTAATCTCTATTCCTCAAGTGCAAGGGCTCACCGCAACCGTTTCCGGTACTTCAATAGTTCTGTCATGGCAGCCTTTTTCAACACAACAAGTGCCCGGTATTGAATATTACCATATCCATCGGGGAGCCAGCGCTGACTTTGTCCCGGACGCTTCCAACCGCATCACGCTGAAGGACTATTTAGTTTCTTCTTATACTGATGCCAATCTCGTGGCCGGAACTTATTACTACAAGATTGTGGTCCAGGGGGCGAATGGCAATTTGGGGCCGGCCTCTGCCGCGGCTTCAGCTCAAATATCTCCGTCTCCGACATATGCTTTTGTGATAAAAGGGAGATTGGTGAACTCGATTACCCGCGAGCCGGTCATCAACTCCAATATGTATATTTGGAACTGGAAGGGGAGTGTGCGGCGCGATTTCCCTCTGCAGGCGGACGGATCTTTTACCATCAATATGACCGCGGATGATGTGGCGAATGCAAGTCCGGCATATGTAAATGCCGTGCACAACGCCGGACGCGCTTGTTACGACCAGTCGTCATTTTCTGTTATGAAAACGGCAAGCGGCGCCGTTGATTACATACGAGTGCAGGAGGCGAGCGGCGGCTCTCAATCCTCCAGGACGGTCGCAACGGCGAGCGGGGAAGCGAATATCGGCGACTTTCTTGCTTGGCCGGTCACGGGATTCAGCTTGACATCCGACATTCCGGTCAAATTCAACGCAACATTCGCGAACGGCACCGGAGGAGGCGGTAACATAAATTATCGGACAAGCCACGGCTTCAGTACGCTCTACCCTGTCAATATCGGCACGCGCATCACTCTGACGGATCAGGCCGGGGCGCAATATCCATCCGCGTATGCCACCTACGGCATCAGCCAACAATGCAATCAAGTCGCACTCAATTTCGCGGGCGGCCAATTCTCATGGAATCCTCCGGGGACGCTGTCGCTCGTGGACCGGCAATCTGCGCTTGCCGCGATTCAGGAATCAATCAACCGCATCCGCGCATCCATCGCGCAACTGCGCGGATACTGATCCGCCGGAATCGGCGATATTAGTTGGTAGAGCAGCTCGCTCTTAACGAGAAGGTTCCAGGTTCGATTCCTGGTGGGGGGATTTTACAAACGGCTCCGACATAAGAGTCCCTGTTTTTGTGGATAACTGCGGTTGTGGAGTGGTACGAATAACGTGGTATCATTGGGCAAAGATGCATTGGATAAAATACTATTGCGCTTGCCTCTTGATTGTAATCGGATTGTTCTCCGCTTCTTTTGTATTGGCGCAAGCGCCCCCTGCCACAGATCTGCAAGCGCTGGTAATCCAATTACAAGAGCAGATCACCGCGCTCCAGGCCCAGATCACGACGCTCAAATCGCAACTCGCCGCCACCACTCAAGAATCCGCTGCCACAAAAGAAGAAGTCAAGACCGCCCGCGAGGAGATCACGGCAACAAAAAAGGAAGTCAAAGTCATCAAAGAAGAACTCCGCCTCACCAAATCCCTCAAACGCGGAGAACGGGGCGATGATGTCAGAAAACTCCAGGAGTTCCTGACTCAATTCCCAGAATTATATCCCATCGGCCTCATCACCGGCTTTTACGGATCCGCGACTGAGGCCGCGGTGAGGAGGTTTCAGGAAAAATATGAAATTGAATCCATTGGCATCATTGGTCCCAAGACCCTACAAAAGATCAACGAACTCATTAGTGAAGGAGCAGGGAAATCGGGAGTAATTCCTCCGGGACTCCTGACGGCACCGGGGGTACAGAAGAGAATTGAACAACTCGGCATCACGACTTTTCCGATTGCAACTTCAACATCGTTGATCGTAACCTCTCCCGCGCAGCCCATCGGACAGACCGGGACCACGACCGTTCCCGCAGTACTGGCAATCTCAGCGACACAAGCGACTTCTACGAGCGCGGCGACAACGTCGCCCTCTGTTCCGCTCCCAGCTCCTCCGCCTCCACCCGTTTCATCAACATCACCTCCGCCGCCTTCTTCAACTTCTAACTGGTCCAACATCCAAATCACCAATTTTTCCGGCGATGGCAATGTGTATTATGGGGAGTACCCCGCTTTAACGTGGAATGGTAATGGATATGGAGTTGTATGGGAAGGAAGCGATGGTATCCCCGTTGGAGAGAATATCTTTTTCTTGCGTCTAGATAGTGTGGGCAGTCCGATTGGCCAGCCGGTTAAATTAAGTAACCACGGTCATTGCGGCTGTCTTACCGCATATCCGCCAAATGTATCGTGGAATGGAGCCGGATATGGGGTCGCTTGGATAGATGTGCAGTTAAGCGAACAAGGAATCCTCCAAGGAAATTATCTCCGACTTATAACCCTCAACACCTCAGGTTCTGTAACCAGCGACCGGCTTATACGACAGGAAGATGCACAATCTGGAGTAACGTGGACCGGTAGTGTTAACGGCTGGACATTCTCGCCTTCGTATACTAATGGCGCTCGCCTTTCCGTCTCGTCAGGGAAAATCTATTTTAACTCGCAGAGTGTAACGAATGAATTGGTGTCTACTGTTGCCGGAAGCAGTTCTTATCCATTTTTGGTTTGGACAGGTGAACGTTTTGCGGCTACATGGACAAATGTTCAAAACAATCAACTACAGTTATATTTTGGAACGCCTCCGCCATCTTCTTCACGTGCAACAATTACTACGACCGCTCCATCGACATCAACCGTATCAACCGCAACCTCAACGACTACAACAACGACGAGCGCGACTACTGATACTGCGGCGCCGGTCATCTCCACCGTCCAAACGACCAACATCACGGCGACCTCTGCGGTCATTACATGGACCACGGATGAGCCAGCCACTTCGCAAGTCATCTATGATCCGACCACCAGCTATCTTTCATCCACCGCGATTGATTTTAATCTCGTCACAAGCCACAGGGTTTCACTCACAGGTCTTACGCCCTCTACGCTTTATCATTATGCGGTGAACTCTCAAGACGCGGGGAATAATCGCCGAACGAGCGCGGATCAGACATTTACTACGGCGGCGCTGGCGGTTTCCATGCCTCAAGTGCAAGGGTTGAGCGCGGCCGTTTCCGGGGCCTCTGTAACTCTGTCATGGCAATCCTTCTCATTTCAACAGGTTTTCGGCATTGACTACTACAATATCCATCGTGGGATCAGCGCTGATTTTGTTCCAGACGCCTCCAATCTTATCACGCGGAGGGATTATTTGGTTTCTTCTTATACTGATCCCAATCTCGTGGCCGGAACTTATTATTACAAAATTGTAGTGCAGGATGTAAACCGAAATGTTGGACCCGCGTCTGTGGCAGCGTCCGCGCTGATTTCCGCTCCAGCCGCAACCGCGACAACTACCAGCGCAACAACTACGAGTACTATTAATACTGATACCATCTTGCGTCTCGCCCAGATTGGGGAGGCGATCAACCGCATCCGCGCATCCATCGCGCAACTGCGCGGATACTAGAACCCATGTCAATTATTCACTCGCGGGCGTATGCTCGCGGGTTTTGCCCCGAGTTCCATGCGGCTTTAGTTGCCGAGGAAAAGAGGAGAAACAAAAACGCAGAACCACTATAACAAAGAGTACGAGGAATGAGCATACAGGCGGGCGCACAGCACCCGCCTGTATTTTATTTGCATCAAAATTGAGATTATGGTATCATGGCGGCATGTCGCTTCCCTCCAAAGACAAGGCGAAAATCATAGAGAAACTGCGCACTCACGACAAAGACACCGGCTCCTCGGCCGTGCAGATCGGCGTGCTCACCGAGGAAATCGCGCGGCTCACCGGACATCTCAAAATCCACCGTAAAGACAATCACTCGCGCCGCGGACTCCTGCGCATGGTATCCCAGCGCAAAAAACTGCTTGATTATCTGCGAGAAACCAACAGCAGGCGGTACGCGGGCCTCATCAAAAAACTCGGACTTAAAAGATAAAGGGGTTAGCTAATAGGGTATAGCCGTTAGTATGATATAACGCCTGTACCCTAGACCCTACACCCCCAACCCTTTGTCAGTAATTAAACACAAGGCCCAGCGCGTCGCGGTACTCATCGATGTGCAGAATCTTTATCACTCGGCGAAGAATCTCCACAACGCGCGGGCGAATTTCAAAGAGATCCTCCGCGCGGCTGTCGCGGGGCGCGACCTCGTGCGCGCGATCGGCTATGTCATCCGCACCGAGTCGGGCGAGGAAAAAGCGTTTCTCGATGCACTCGTGAAAATGGGGATTGAAACCAAAATCAAGGACTTGCAGATATTTGCGGGCGGCATGAAGAAGGCGGACTGGGATGTGGGTATGGCGATTGACGCGGTGCGCCTCGCGCACAACGCATTCATCAACGCAGTGGTGCTCGTTACCGGCGATGGGGATTTTATCCCCCTCGTAGAATACTTGAAAGCGCATGGGATACAGGCGGAAGTCATGGC
>CAYIQI010000025.1:0-7128 GCA_964365545.1 uncultured Candidatus Saccharibacteria bacterium | reverse complement strand
AATCAACAGCACCCCGAAGCATCTCAAGAACAAAAGCAAACACCCATGACCGACCAATACGGCCGCACCTATACCGGCATGACCGCATGGGTGATACGCATGTCAGGAGGCAGGATACGGGATGCGAAGGGGGCGAGTTATGCGCTGATGGGCGGAATAGTCGTTATCCTCATTATTACCGCCGTTGTATTCCTTTTGTCCGGCGCAGATAATAAACAAGGAAGTCTGGAGAAAGCGTTTCCCTCCGGTTCTTCGGTACTTGTGCCATGAAAATCCTTCGCCGCCACAACGCAATAAGGAGGAGTGGTTTTACATTGATAGAACTTTTGGTGGTTATTTCCATTATTTCTCTTCTATCAAGTGTGGTACTGACGAGCGTCAATAGTGCCCGCGCCAAGGCACGCGACGGGCGGCGAAAAGCCGATGTGAGTCAGGTAAAAACCGCACTTGAGTTCTATTACGACACCAATAACACCTATCCTTCTATTGGCGTCGATAATGTCGGATACGATTGGCAGGGATTAGCCGGGCCGCTCGCTCCGTATATTCCTCAGATCCCGCGGGATCCGGGAAGTGGTTGGCATACCATTCAATATGTGCGGGGACCCGTCAGCGACAATTCGTACGGCATTTGGATGAGATACGAAGCCACGGGATACTGCAAGACAGGAATCAATATAAACATCCACTGGTGGGGAAGTACTGTACCGAGCTGTCAATGATGCTTATTTGGGCTTTATGAAAATCCTCGTCACCCATGAAATACCGGATCGGGGTATCAACCTTTTGAAAAGCAAGGGGTATGAAGTCACGGTTGGGAATGCGTTCAACAAAGAAGAATTGATCGCGGAATTAAAAAAAGACCGATATGACGCGGTGCTCTGCGATTTGAACGACCCGATCGATGGGGAGATTTTCGATGCGGCAGGGACGCAATGCAAAATATTTGCCAACTACGCGGTTGGGTTTGACAATGTGGATCTGAAAGCCGCGGCGGAGAGGGGGGTGATGATTACCAATACGCCCGGTGTGCTGACTGATACGGTCGCGGAACATACTTTTGCTTTATTGCTTGCCATCGCTCATCGGGTAGCCGAATCAGATCGCTTTACCCGCGCGGGCAAATATCACGGCTGGGAACCGATGCTTTTGCTCGGCACGGATGTATCAAAAAAAACTCTTGGTATCGTGGGGCTCGGCAGGATCGGATCGCGCGTGGCGCACATAGCGGCGCGGGGATTCGAGATGAAGATTATTTACTATGATCTCCAGCGCAATGCGGATTTCGAGAAAGAATTTTCCGCCGAATACCGGCAGGATCCCGATGAAATATTCCGCGAGGCGGATTTTATTTCCATCCATGTGCCGCTGCTTCCGTCCACTCTGCACCTCGCGGATGCGCGGCGTCTTGCCTTGATGAAAAAATCGGCGTACCTCATCAATACTTCGCGGGGCGCGGTGGTGGATGAGGGAGCGCTCGTTGCGGCGCTCAAAAGCGGTACGATTAAGGGCGCCGCACTGGATGTTTATGAACACGAGCCCGCACTCGCGCCGGGCCTCTCGGAGCTTGACAATGTTATTTTGACCCCGCATACTGCCTCAGCAACCGAAGGAACGCGCCAGTCCATGAGCGAGCTTGCGGCAAAAAATATCATAGAGGCGCTGGAGGGGCGAACGCCGCCGAATAGGGTAAAAAATTGAGCAACCGATAAAAGAAAAGGGCGCCTTTGGCGTCCTTTTCTTTTATGGAGCGGCATGCTATGCTATACCCATGCAGGAATTACGGGCAGAATCGCGAACACAGCTGGGCAGGCAGGCAAAAATGAGCCGCGCCGCGGGGTTTTTGCCCGCGGTGGTGTACGGCGAAGGAGTACCGTCGCAAGCCATTGCGGTTCCGCAAAAAGAATTTGAAAAAATATACAAGGCGGCCGGGGAATCAACACTGGTGGTGTTGGATGTGGCGGGCGCGGCGCATAATGTGCTGATCCATGATACGGCGCGGGATCCGGTCACCGGACGCCTGCTCCATGCTGATTTTCTCGCCGTGCGCATGGATAAGGCGCTCCGCGCCCGCGTGCCCCTGGCATTTGTCGGCGAGTCGCCGGCGGTGAGAAATGAAGGCGGTGTTTTGGTCAGGGTAGCGCATGATCTTGAGGTGGAAGCTCTGCCTGCCGATTTGCCGCACGAACTACTTGTTGATGTGGCTCAATTGGATGCGCTCGGCGCGCGGATTTTCCTCAAAAACATCATCGCGCCCGCAGGCGTGAAGATACTGGGCCCCGAGGATGAGGTGGTCGCTATCATGGAGGCGCCCCGGTCGGACGAGGAGCTTGCCGAGCTAAAAGAAAAACCGGTCGGCGAAGTGGCTGCAGTGGAGACGGAACAAGAAGGGAAGAAAGCGGTCGCTGAAGCCAAAACAAAAGAAGCAGGCGAAGAGAAAGAGAAGAAGTAGAACAGACCTATGGGCGTGAAGATGATCGCTTTCGCCATACTGTGTAGCGGATTTTTTATCCTCTCCGCTTTTTTCTCTGCGCCGGCATATGCGGCGCCTGTTCTTGACGCGGGCAGGCGTTCGGATATTGAGTCCCAGATCGCGCAATTAGAATCGCAGGCAAATGCGTTGGATACCTCTTTACAGCAGGCGCGGGGACAAACGCGCAGTTTGAATAATGATGTGAAAGCGCTTGATATTGAGGTGAGGCGCCGCGAGGTCGAGATCAGGCGCCTGAATCTGGCAATTCAAAAAGCGGCGGCTGATATTAAACAAAAAATTCAAGACATCGCGGCGCTATCGCAGAAAATCTCGCGCGGCCGCAGTGCGCTCGCAAGCGGCCTACTCCTGCTTTCCACCTATGACGGCGAGAACGCGCTCGCGATTCTCCTCAAGCATCGGTCGCTTTCTGATTTTTTTAATGCTTTGTATGGACTCCAGCGCGTAGAGGCGGGTTTGCAGGAGACGCTCGGAGTATTTCGAGAGGACCGCTCGGCGGTGGAGCGGGAGAAGAATAATCTGGAAGGATTCCAGGAAGATCAACGCGACCTCAAAGGATTACAGGAGATGGAACGGCGCTTCATCGCCCAGAAAAAACAAGAAAAAGATGAGCTCCTGCGCCTGACGCGCGGCAAGGAGGCGGTGTTTCAGCAATTGTTGAAATCAAAGAAACAGGACATCGCGACTCTTAAGACGCAGCTGTTCTATCTTGAGAAGACCGGCATCAGCGCCCAGGATGCGGTGACACTCGCGGATGTTGCGGCAAAACGCGCCGGTATCCGGACATCTTTTTTGCTTGCATTACTTGAAGTGGAAACCGGCAAGCAGTTCGAAGACGGCGTGATTAGCGTCGGGACCAATCTTGGCACCGGCAATTGGCGGCGGGATTTATATCAATGCTATCTCAATCTTGGCAAGCGATCATCCGCCGAATCGGAGAAAGCGGCGTTTCTTTTGATCACCGCGGACCTCGGACTCAATGCTGATGCCATGCCCGTGTCGCGCAAGCCATCCTACGGGTGCGGCGGCGCTATGGGACCCGCGCAGTTTTTACCGACGACATGGCTTCGGTTTGATGACCGCGTGGCGCAGTTGACCGGCCATACGCCGCCAAGCCCGTGGGACGCCGGGGACGCGTTTACCGCGGCGGCGCTCTTTCTTGCGGATGCCGGAGCCGACTCGCAAACTGTGGCGGGTGAAACCATGGCCGCCAAGACCTATATTTCCGGCAATCCGCGCTGTACGAAAGTGGTGTGCCGTTCTTATGCTAATCGTATCGTGGCGCTGGCGCGGGACATAGACCGCACGCTGTAAAAAAAATAAAGTTAAAGTTTAAGATCCTGCGCTCCCGATTTTTCATGGAGCGTCTTTATTATTGCCTCCATATTACCCATGAGGATTGATTCTATATGGTGCCATGATTGTTTGATGCGGTGGTCGGTGATGCGGTCCTGCGGGAAATTATAAGTGCGGATTTTCTCGGAGCGATCTGCGGTCCCGATCTGGCTGTGGCGGCTGTCCGCTGTTTTTTTTGCCTCTTGTTCCTGCTGTGCCGCGAGCAGGCGCGAGCGGAGAAGTGTCATCGCGATCTCGCGATTTTTTTGTTGGGAGCGCGAGTCCTGCGAGGTGACGATAAGGCCGGTCGGTAAATGATAGATGCGCACCGCGGTCTCGACTTTATTGACATTTTGTCCGCCCGGGCCCGAGGAACGAAAAAATTCTATTTTGATGTCCTGCGGCCTGACCGAGACATCCGTCTCGGCCGCAACCGGGAGTATTGCGACTGACGCGGTGGAGGTATGCACGCGGCCGGATTTTTCGGTCTCCGGTATCCTCTGGACGCGATGTACGCCGGATTCAAAGCGAAACGCCTCATATGCGCCGGCGCCGTGTATTTCGGCGATGGCTTCTTTACAGCCGCCCCGTTCGCTTTTGGATTCGTTGAGGAGCACTACGCGCCATCCGCGTTTTGCCGCAAATCGGCCGTACATGTCAAAAAGTCGCGCCGCAAAGAGAGCCGCTTCCTCGCCGCCGACGCCCGCGCGTATTTCCAAAATAATGCCCTGCGGCGCGCCCGCGGGCGCGCCGCCGCTGGCGCTTTTGCTCATGCGCGCAAGTTCAATAGAGAGTTCTTTAATTTTGCGCGGATCGGCGAGTATGAGGGGATCGCTCAATTGCCGCTCAAGTTCTTCTCTGCGGCTCATGATGATGGTGGGTTATAGACCTTTTGCACCATAACATTCCGGCTGATTTTTCCAAATTCCGGGAGACGGGGCGTCCCGCAGAGCGGGAACGCCTCGCGTCTTACCTGCAAAAGGCTCTTCAATTTTCAGCGTACTTCAGCCAGTACGCTTTCAAATCTCATCGCCTTTTTCGCACGGAATTTGAAAAAATCATTTCAAAAGCTTATTGTGTAAAAGGTCTTATACTGCAGGCTTTTTCCGGGCAGGCGCTTTGGCGCTGGCGCGGGCGAGCCGCGCTCTGAATTTTTCTACACGCCCGGCAGTATCCACTATTTTTGACCCGCCGGTGTAGAACGGATGGCACGCGGAGCAGATTTCAATATCAAGCGCCTGCTTGGTGGAACCCACGACAAAAGCATTGCCGCAGGCACAGCGGACCTTTGCCTGATAATACGCAGGATGAATATCCTTTTTCATAGCCCGTTCAATGTACCACGGGAGAGGCAGAAATGCAATGGGTTTTTCGCTTCCCCATCAGTATTTTCGGAAAGAAGGACTTGCAGGGGAGGCGGGGATTTGATATAGTGGCTGGTATGGATGACGCAGTCATGACGGTAGGAAATATGGACTTGCAGGCGGTCTCGCCCGATCCGGAGCTTGAAGCCATGCTGAAAGCAGGCGTGCATTTGGGGCATGCTAAGTCCAAAGATCACCCCTCCATGAAGGAGCATATTTTTGGCGTGCGCAATACGGTATCGGTGCTTGATTTGACTCGAACCAGCGCCGCGCTTGCCAAAGCAGAGGCATTTTTAAAAGAACGGGTTGCCAGGGGAGGATTGATTTTGCTCGTAGGCACGCGGCCTGCGGCGCGGCAGATTATTTTGGACATCACGGCAGCCACCGCCATGCCGTATTTTACCGAACGGTGGATCGGCGGCACGCTTACCAATTTCAAAGTTATCCGCAAACGCATTGAATACATGGAAACTCTGGAAAAAGAAAAAGCATCCGGCGAGTTTGAGAAATACACAAAAAAAGAACGTATGATGCGTGATGAGGAGATTACCCGTCTCAAGAAAATGTTTGATGGATTGCGGACGCTTTCGCGCCTGCCGGATGCGGTCGTGGTCGTGGATACGACCGAGGATACGACCGCGGTACACGAGGCGCGACTGATGAAGATCCCTCTGGTGGCGCTCTGCGACACCAATGCCAATGCCAGCCAGATTGATTTTGCGATTCCGTCCAACGATGATGCCCTGCCCGCGGTGCGGTATATGATGGGGAGGATAGGGGAGGCGATAGAGGAGGGACTGCGGATAAGAAGCATGAATCAAGAAGTAGGAACCAAGGAAACAGAAAGTCAGTCCGCCGCAGGCGGACAATAATCGTACTTCGTGATTCTTTATTCTCATTTATGATTTCAGCGCAACAGATAAAAGAATTGCGCGAGCGCACCGGAGCCGGAATCTCTGATGTGAAGAACGCGTTGGAGGAGAGCGGAGGAGATATGGCGCTCGCCGAGGCCGCGATTGAGCGGCGGCTCGGGAGTAATGCGGGCAAGCGGCTGGGCCGCGAGACGGCCGCCGGAGTCGTGGATGCGTATATTCATGCAAACGGCAGAGTCGGCGCCATGGCGCATATCTCGTGCGAGACGGATTTTGTCGCACGGAATCCCGATTTCAAACGGCTTGTCCATGACATCACCATGCAGATTGCAGCCATGGAGCCGGCAAGTATCTGCGCACTGCAGGAGCAATCCTTCATTAAAGATCCGAACAAAAAAATCAGTGAAATAATCAATGAGGCGATCGGCCGCTTTGGGGAAAATATTAAAATAGAAAGATTCGAGCGGTTTGAATTATAAAGAACTAACGGCTCGCGGATGCTCTTTAATCTTTTTCTTATCATTCTTTTTGCCGGGAGCGTTGGCCTGCTGTGGCATCGGATTTCGGAGAAGATACCCGAGCTCGTCGCGATTCCCGACGAGGTGATTGTCGCGCGCCTGCACGAGGATTCGGCGCGAGTGCGGATTTTTCTGCTCCATGCGAGGACATTCTGGCGCGAGCCGCGGTATCGCGAAGCATTCTGGCGTTCTTGCGAGAAGATATGTTATCGCATGCACATCACGCTTTTGCGGACGGATAACGGACTGGTGGCGCTGTTGAAGAAAGTGCGTGGATACGCGGGTATTGCCAATGCCGATGGCAATGAAGAGCGCGCGGGCGCCGGTGAGGGAGGGGGAGAAAAGGCCTACGGACGCTCTATCGCGGCGGCAGAGCGGCCACGCGCAACACTCGCCTCCTTATCAGGGTCGCCGCCCAAAATGCCCGCCCGCGTACAGGAAGTCCGCCGCAAAAAGAGAGAGCAGATACTGCCGGGGTAATTCACGGGAGGGTCTCGCCACCTTAGCTCAGCGGCAGAGCAACTGTTTTGTAAACAGTAGGTCCTCGG
>CAYIQI010000024.1:2235-7290 GCA_964365545.1 uncultured Candidatus Saccharibacteria bacterium | reverse complement strand
TTCGCTGGGGTGAAAAACGTTGCGGCGGCGGGGGGGGCGGGCGGGGCGCCTGCTGGCGCCGCGCCGCAAGAAGCCGCACCCGCCATTGCTTGATTTTTTCTGTTGATGTAGAGTTAAGAAATTACCGAAAAGGTCGAATGTGAAGTTTCTGAAATCAGCTTCCAGTAATCAGCATTCAGCTGTAAGCATATTTTGCAAAAAGCGGAACGCAGAGCGCTGCAAGCGACGATAGTATGGCACCGATGCCACAAGATCAGGAATTTTTGGACTTTATGATCCGCGCGCTGGTGGATAATCCGGACGCGGTGAAAACCGACCGTAAGGTCGACGAGATGGGCGTGTTGCTCACGCTTACCGTGGATCCTGCGGATATGGGCAAGATCATCGGCCGCGCGGGACAAACCGCCAAAGCAATCCGCTCGCTCCTGCGGGTGGTGGGGATGAAGCACAACGCCCGGGTGAATCTCAAGATTGAGGAGCCCGAAGGCGGCCGCGGCCCGCGCATGATGCGCGAGGATGCTCCCCGGATGCCCCGCGAGGAGCAGCCGCGCGTGATGCGCGATGTGGATGATGTGATGAATGATCTGAAAATTTGATCCGTGCAAATGTGACGCGGATTTACGCAGAAAGTTATGTCAAAATCCGTTCCGACTCATCGGGACGGATTTTGATTTTGTTTTCATGAGCGTGCTACACTATTGTTATGCGTTTTGATATCATTACTATTTTTCCGTCCATGTTTGATTCGTATCTTGGCGAATCAATGCTGGCGCGCGCCCGAGAAAGAAAATTGATGGAGTTTCGCGTGCACGATCTGCGCGATTTTTCGTCCGATACAAAACACCGGCGCGTGGACGACAAGCCGTACGGCGGAGGTCCGGGCATGGTCGTCAAAATTGAATCGATGGCTCGAGCCATAGGATCAATTTTGAGAATCAGGAATCAGGAATCAGGAATCAGAAAAGAAACGCTGATCGTCCTATTTTCTCCCGCCGGAAAACAATTCTCTTCAAAAATAGCTCAAGGGTGGGCGCGTAAGTACAAACGGATTGTGATGGTATGCGGACGGTACGAAGGAATTGATGGGCGCATCAAATCCGTAATTCGTGATTCGAAATTCATGATTCAAGAAGTATCCGTGGGGCCGTATGTGCTCACCGGCGGGGAATTGCCGGCAATGATCGTCGCGGACGCGGTCGCGCGGCACATTCCGGGCGTGCTCGGCAATGAGGAATCGCTGGAAGAGCGCAGATACGGCGTCGGCGTACCGGTGTACACACGGCCCGAAGTGTTTGAGTGGACTGTCAACGGGCAAGGCAAAAGAAAAAAGAAATATCGCGTGCCGGCCGTACTCCTCTCCGGCGATCATAAAAAAATAGACCGGTGGAGACAACAGAAGAAATAACCCTATTATCATTCCGTGATGATCGTCACGGAATGATAATTACGCATAAGCGTTGGGATTATAGAGGTGGCTGGCGTCCGGCGTGTTAGGAACCGTTCAAAAAGCCTTCTTCGTCGCGAAATCTCCTGTTTTCGAGCGAGACAAGGAAGGACGACACAGGCGTATATGAGGAATATACGCCAAGGAGGACTGACGCAGTCGTAGCCGAAAACAGGAGATTGCAGCAGGAGAGGGGCTTTTTGAATGGTTTCTTAGGGGATCTCAAACGCTTCTTCGCACAGGATTTTGGTGATACCGTCTTTGTCCGAGACGCGGCCGCGCACCATGAGGATTTTTTCGTTCTGCCACAGGCCTGGGTTTTGCGCGAGCACGCGCGGGAACACGAGCACTTCGGTGCGGCTGGTCGTATCTTCCATTTTGACAAAGAGCATTGGTTCCCCGGATTTGGTCGTGATTTTTTGGATCGCGGAGACCAGGCCCGCAATGGAGACGGTCTGATTCCTCATGGAGAGCGTGAGGTCTTTGAGCGGCAGTATGTGATTTCGTTTCAGTTTTTCGAGATATTCTTCCATCGGGTGCTCGGTGATATAGAGGCCGAGCAGTTCGCGCTCCCATGCGAGGCGCTCGCGTCTGTCGGCGGGGTCCGCATCGCGCAGGCGCAGGGACTGGATCTGGATTTCCGGCGCGCCGGAAAACAAGCTCACCTGGCCGCCGCGCGCCGCCTGCTGGGACTCGCGGTTATAATCCAACAGCATATCAAGATTGGTAAGGAGCCGGTTGCGCTCGCCGAGGCAATCCAGCGCGCCGCATTTGATGAGCGACTCCAGCGATTTTTTGTTGAAGTCCTTGTGGCGCACGCGCTCGATGAATGCGGTAAGATGAGCGAATGCTCCGCCGCCGGCGCGCTCTTCAATGATCGCTTGTACGATTGGCGCCCCGACATTTTTGACCGCACCCAGGCCGAAGCGGATTTTTCCGTCCGAGACCACGGCGAAGTTCTCGAAACTTTCGTTGACATCGGGCGGCAGGACGACAATCTGCATGGCGCGCGCCTCCTCCACCAGGAACGCGATTTTCTCCACATCCGATCCGTCTGCCGCAAGCAGAGAGGCCATAAATTCGGTCGGGTAGTGCGCTTTGAGGAATCCGGTCTGATACGCGATGAGCGCGTAGCATGCGGCGTGCGATCGGTTGAAGCCGTAGCGGGCAAACGGCGGGAAAAGCTCCCAGATCGCTTCGGCAATGCGCGGCGCGATGCCGTTTTTCTTCATGCCCGCAATCAGTTTCTCCTGCTGTTCGGCCAAGAGCGATTTTATCTTTTTGCCGATGGCGCGGCGCATGGTGTCCGCCTCGGCAAAACTGAATCCGGCAAGCTCGCGCGTAATCTGCATCATTTGTTCCTGATACACGCCGATGCCATAGGTATTTCTCATGATGGGTTCGAGCTTGGGATGCAGGTATTCCACCCGTTCTTTCCCGTGTTTTCTTTTGATATAGGAGGGGATCAGCTCCATGGGTCCCGGCCGGTACAGCGCCACCATGGCAATGAGATCTTCAAATTCCGTCGGCTTCAGTTCTTTGAGATAACGCTTCATACCGTCACTTTCAAATTGGAAGAGGCCATTGGTCTGGCCAGATTGGAATAGCCGATAGGTCGGCTGGTCGTCGAGCGGTAATTTTTCAATGTCAATCGTAATGCCGTGGCGCTCGCGGATGAGTGCGAGTGTCCGCTCGATGATGGTAAGGTTGCGCAGCCCGAGGAAGTCCATTTTGAGAAGTCCGAGATCTTCGACGGCGTGCATTTCGTATTGGGTGACCACGACCTGATTCGCGCCATTGGTTTTGTCGCCGCCGTGTTTGGTGGCAAGCTGCAGCGGCACATAATCAATGAGCGGCGTCGGGGAGATGACGACGCCGCAGGCATGGGTTGACGCGTGGCGCGCAACTCCTTCCAGCTTCATCGCCGCATCGATGAGGCGTTTGACTTCAGGATCCCGTGCGTAGGCATCGCGCAGTTCCTGCACATCAGTAAGGCATTTTCTGAGCCAGCCGGATTTTTCGCCTTGTACCGGATTGAACGGGATCATCTTGGCAAGGCCGTCGCAAAAACCGTATGGCATTGCGAGGGAGCGGCCCGTGTCGCGGATCGCGGCGCGGGCCGCCATGGTGCCAAAGGTAATGATCTGTGCCACATGATCGTGCCCGTATTTTTCGGCGACATAGGCAATGACTTCGTCCCGGCGCGTATCGGTGAAGTCAAGGTCAATGTCGGGCATGGAGATGCGTTCGGGATTGAGGAATCGCTCAAACAGAAGATTATACTGCAGGGGATCGATGCTGGTGATGCCGAGCAGGTACGATACGAGAGAGCCCGCGGCAGATCCGCGGCCGGGCCCCACGACAATGCCGTGTGCTTTTGCCCACGCGACAAAGTCCTGCACAATAAGAAAATATGACGCGAATCCGGTTTGCTTGATGACGGAAAGTTCATACGCGAGGCGCGCGCCGGCGCCCGCGGGCGCCGACTCCTGCCCATATTTTTGCGCGGATCCTTCGCTACAGAGTTTTTCAAGATAGCTGTCCGCGTTGTACGGCGCAGGCACCGTAAAAAACGGCAGTTTGTTTGCGCCAAGCTCTATGCTCATCGAGACGCGATCGGCGATCTCCTGCGTTGCCGCAATCGCCTCCGGGTGATCCGGAAAGAGTGCTACCATTTCTTCGCCGGACAGCATGGAGAGGTTGGCGCCCCGCATGGTGAGCCGGTTTTCATCTTCCACGCGGTTGCCGGTCTGCACCGAGACCAGGATATCCTGCGCCTCGCTGTCTTCAGGCCTTGTATAATGGATGTCGTTGGTCGCGACCAGCCGCGCTCCGGTTTTGGCGGAAAGCGCCGCCAGCGCCTCGTTGAGCACCGCCTGATCCGGATAATTCGCGTGCGATTGGATTTCCAGAAAAAAGTTATCTTTGCCGAAGATGTCCTGGTAGTCGCGGATGAGGCGCTCGGCGCTGTCCGGTTTTTTGAATTGGATGGCGCGCGCGATCTCGCCGTTAAAACATCCGGATAGCGCGATGAGTCCTTCTGCATGCCGGCGCAAGAGATTTTTGTCCACCCGCGGTTTGTAGTAGAATCCTTGCAGGTGTGCCGCGGTAGCAAGACGGATGAGATTGTGGTATCCTGCGGTACTTTCGGCGAGAATGGTGAGGTGGTAGCGTTTGTCGTCAATGTTGGGCCTTTTGTCCCGCATCCCTTCGTAGGCAATATACGCCTCCATGCCGATGATGGGTTTGATGCCGGCCTTCTTTGCTTTTTGATAAAACTCAATAGCGCCGTAGAGATTGCCGTGGTCGGTGAGCGCGAGAGCGTCCATACCGAGTTCCTTGGCGCGCGCGACCAGTTCGTCAATTTTGGCGAGGCCGTCGAGGAGAGAATAGTGGCTGTGCGTGTGGAGGTGGGTGAATTTCATGAAAGAGAAAAGGTGATGCAAAAATGGTATCACGCATCTTCGCAAAAGAAAATCCCCGCTGCAGGAGCAGTGGGGATGCGCGGCGTAAATATAAAAAGGACGGATTGGATTGCCGCGGGGGCCGCGCGCCCCCCCCCCCCCCGGGGGATTATTTAACCCGCCCCGAACACCGCCCCGCGGGGGGAA
>CAYIQI010000024.1:1520-2225 GCA_964365545.1 uncultured Candidatus Saccharibacteria bacterium | reverse complement strand
GCCGGCGGTGGGGGTTGGGGGGGCTTAAATAAAAAACGGCGGTTTGGGTTTGCGGGGGGGCCGCGGCGCGGCCCCCGCGGCGGATGATTCTTTCACGGCGCCGATTCCCGGCGCGGCGGGGGAAATCGCTTTGCGGCGGCGGCGGCGCGCGCAATGTCGCGCTGGCCTTCTTCAGGGCATATGTCATGGCACAGCAGGCCATTTTTCAATTCCGCCTTGTCTTTGATTTCCCGTCCGCACAAGCCGCAGGCCGCTCCTTGGACTTTACTGCCGAGCTGGTCCATTTTTCCTCCCTCGGCAAACGCCAAAAAGTGAAGACAAATTGAAGATCTGCATAATATGATAAGAATAAGCGGCATCATTGTCAACGAGACCTTTCCTCTTATCGGTATTGACGAGGCGGGGCGCGGGCCGCTGGCAGGGCCCGTGGCGGTCGGCGGGGTACGGATAGTATCAAGAAGCAAGTATCACCTATCAAGGATGTTGGGCGGGATAAAAGATTCCAAACGGCTGACGGCAAAACAGCGGGAGGCGTGGTATCTATTTCTGACCGCGCATCCGGATTTGGAGTGCGCGGTGGCGCTGGTGTGGCCGCGGACAATTGACCGGATCAATATCCGTAATGCGGCACTGCTGGGTGCGGCGCGGGTGTATCGCAGACTGGCAGGCAAAAAGACGCGCGGCCGCGACTTGTCGGCGCCCCGG
>CAYIQI010000024.1:0-1510 GCA_964365545.1 uncultured Candidatus Saccharibacteria bacterium | reverse complement strand
GGGGCCTGGGGGGGGGGGGGGGGGGGGTTCGCCACCGGGGGGGCAAAAACCCCCGCGGGGCGCTGGGTGGCGGGCCCCGCGCGTACTCCTTGACGGCGGCCTGTTCTTGCCCGCGGGCATTTGTATGAACCAGCAGACCATCATCAAGGGCGACGAAAAAATCCCGTTGATAGCCGCGGCCTCCATTATTGCAAAAGTCCGGCGGGATCGCCTCATGCGCACGCTCCACAAAAAATATCCCGAGTATCGTTTTGATCTCCACAAGGGCTACGGCACCGTGCTCCACCGTGAGATGATCGCGCAATTCGGGCAGTGCGAGATCCACCGGAAAACGTTTCGGTTTGACAGATAATATCACTGGGCATACTCTTTCCTTAGTTCATTAACATTAACTGTTGCAGGAGGGTTGCAATGGAAAAGCGTATTGGTATTGTTGCTCGCGATAGCCGTCTTAAATGTTTGAATTGTCTGAATATTTGTCAAGTAGACCAACTTTATGTTGAAGAGGAGAACTTGGATCTTGGTTTTTGTCCTATATGCGGAATCGGTCTTGCGGTACAGCGTATGACCATAGGGCAAACAGAAATCGCCTTTACCGAGGATGCAAAATTGCTTTGACGGATTTTTTCAAAGCCAGAGACAGTGTTGTTGTGCCCCGGACACAGGTTCGGGGCTTTTCATTTGCCAAACCTAATAGGGTTTGATAGGATAAAAATATGGCTTCAACCTTGACCGTAAAAATCCCCAAAAGCTCCATTGGCCGCGAGGAATTGGTCGCGGTGCCGCGGCGCGAATACGAGCGCCTCTTGAAGGGCAACGGAGAGAAAAAACCGGTATTTGTCGGATACGAGACCCATCTGTGGAAAGGAAAGAAGTATAAAGTCCCGGCGTATCAATTGTATGGGAAAGCCGCAGAGCGGCTGGATATGGAGGTACGAGAAGCACTGGTGGAATACAAAGCAGGAAAGACAAAAAAAATTAAATCACTTGCCGATCTTGATTAGGCCCCTCCCGTATGGAAATTCGGACATCGGCACATTTTGAACGGCGATATAAAAAGTTGCCGCAGGTCGTCAAGGAGAAGGCAAAGAGACAAGAAAAACTTTTTGTCGCCAATCCTTTTGATGCCCGGGTTTCAACGCATAAATTAGGCGGGAAAGACCGAGGAAAATGGTCTTATTCGGTTGATTATAACTATCGCATAAAATTTATTTTCCTTGACGATAATCACGGCGTTCTTTATCTTGATATCGGGACGCATGATGAAGTTTATCATTGAAGCGTAATCGCAAATCTATGGTAGTCAGGATGCGACATACGAAGGGCAAGCGCAATCGGGTGCGCTCGCATCATGCGCTCAAGGCGACGCGTTTTACGGCGTGCGGACATTGCGGCAAGGCAATGACGCCTCATGTCATGTGCGCCAACTGCGGCTATTATAACGGGCGCAAGGTGGTGGATGTACTCGCAAAATTGGATAAGAAGGAGCGGAAGAAGAAAGAGAAAGAGA
>CAYIQI010000023.1:0-7323 GCA_964365545.1 uncultured Candidatus Saccharibacteria bacterium | reverse complement strand
TCCCGTGAAAATATCGCCGTGCAGTGTAAAATCTTACGCCTGATTATTTTCTTTATCGGCATGAAAAAGAGAATAAACCCGTCTCAACTTATGATCTCGTAAGACGCGTTCTTGATACGGAAATCGCGGTCAAAGGTAGCAATTTTTTTGATGCCGAATATCTCCATAACGGCGAGCGACACGCAATCGCAGAAACTTATATTCTTGCTCGGCATCTTGGAGAAATAGCGCAATGCGCGCTCTTCTAAATCGCGTTCTACCGTCAATACCTGCATATCCGCGCCCCGATGATATATGAAGTCAACAAATATCAAAGCCGTCTGTTTACTCGCACGCTGGGAAAGAACCGTAATCGTCTCGCTGACGATAAAATTAGATGTGGTAGGCAGATATGCCCGCCCATTCATTTCCCGCATAACCTCCAGCGCACGGCGATGCAAAGAGTCGTCTCCGTTGAAGATTGCTACGAAAAAACTCGTATCAATAAAAACTCTATTTTCCTCCATACACAATCTTATCCGCATCTCTCGCAAGATGCCGGTATCCGGTCTTTACCGCGTACTTCGGTAAATCCCAAAAACTTATTTTCCCCTCCTTACTCTGCGCCCGCACGCCCAAAACGCGCTGTTTGATAACCTCGCGGATTAGGGCGGCAACGCTTTTATTTTCTCTCACCGCCTCATACTTGAGTTGCTTCAGGTCTTCTCTGGGCAGGCGTATATTGGTTGTTGTATATTGTTGCATAATACAATTGTATTATTGAATATATTTGCTGTCAATCTGAGGGCTTACCACGAGAAATGCGCGAATGCTTTGTTGGCGTCCGCCATCCGGTGGACATCGGCGCGTTTCTTGATCGCGGCTCCCTCGTTTTTGGTGGCGAGGATAAGCTCGTCTGCCAGCCGTGCGTGCATGGGCTTGCCTTTTTTGGCGCGCGCCGCGGCGAGAATCCAGCGGCACGCGAGCGCGAATTTGCGATCGCCCTTGACCTCGCGCGGGACCTGATAAGTAGCGCCGCCGATGCGGCGCGACTTGATTTCAAGCAGTGGTCCCACATTGCGCACCGCGGTCTCAAACACATTCATCGGCTCCTGTTTGTACTGCTTGTCCAGCAAATCAAAGGTGCGATACACCACACCCTGCGCCGTAGATTTCTTGCCACCTTTCATCACATAGTTAATAAACTTGGCAATTTGGACATTGCCGTATTTGGGATCCGGCTGTATTTCGCGCGTATGTTTTCGTTTGCGTCGCATGGTGTTTTAAATTTATGTCATGCCCGACTTGATCGGACATCCAGTTTTCTGGATTCCTACAGGAGTTTATCCTCGCGAAAGCGGGGACGGGAATGACACCTTATGTGTCATTTTTTCTCTTTTGGCCTTTTCGCGCCGTACTTGCTCCGCTGTTGTTTTCTGCCTTCCACGCCGGTGGTATCCAACACGCCACGCACAATGTGATACCGCACGCCCGGCAAATCCTTGACTCTGCCGCCGCGGATCATCACTACCGAGTGCTCCTGCAGATTATGCCCCTCGCCCGGGATATACGCCGTCACTTCCATGCCGTTGGTCAGGCGGATGCGCGCGACTTTGCGGAGCGCGGAGTTCGGCTTTTTGGGCGTCATAGTGGTCACCTTGATGCACACCCCGCGCTTGAAGGGCGAGGCATAAAACACGGGTTTGTTGCGCAGCACATTAAAACCCCGCGCCATTGCCGGCGCTTTGGATTTGTATCTTCGGAGCTTCCTCCCCCGCTTGATCAATTGATTAATAGTGGGCATAGCAAAAATGAAACAATGCAAACACCATAGCAAAAAACGGTTTGTACGTCAATAAACTTAAAAAAACGCGGGGGCGCCGGTGAGAAGCCGAAATGCAAAGGAAATCAGCGGCGAGAGCAGTTGCGAGAAGAATCCGATGAAGAGGATGAGCAGGATCACGCCGTACTGCTCAAGAAACGCCCGCACGCCCCGCCATCGGGCAGGCAGGACGGCAAACAGAATTTTTGATCCGTCGAGCGGCGGAATCGGCACGAGATTAAAAATCGCGAGCGAAAGATTGAGCAATGCGATTATGCCCGCAACGGACGCGAGATTGCCGAGAAACCCCCCATCGGCGTAAGGAACCAGAAAACGAAACACTATGCCGAACGCCGCGGCAAGAAAGATGTTTGCCGTAGGACCCGCAACGCCGACGAGCGCCGGGCCCCAGTGCCGGTTGCGCAAGCGATACGGATTATACGGCACCGGCTTTGCCCAGCCGACAATGATGCCGCCAAACAGATATGACATCGCGGGGAGAATCACGGAGCCGAACGGGTCAATATGGCGGAGCGGGTTGAGCGTCAGCCGGCCTTCTTCTTCCGCAGTCGAGTCGCCGAGCATCAGCGCCGCAAACCCATGCGACACCTCATGGATAACCACGGAAAAAATCAGCACTCCCACTTGAAAAACAAGCCCGATTGCATTTTCCATAAGAATATGCGACAATAATGTTCTATGAAGATATGCGCGCTCTGCGATAAGGGATCGGTGACCGCGGGTACCCGCGCGTTTCTGCGAAGCCATTATAACCCGACGAGTACGATCCGCAAATACCCCAATCTCCAATGGGCGCGTCTTGCTGGGGGTGAACGCAAGAAAATCTGCGTCAAGTGCATGAAGACACTCCACGCCGCATAGCCCGATAATCGGAGGTTCAACCTCCGATTATTATGCAAAAGGTCTTAGAAACCCTCTAAAAAGCCCCTACCCACTGCAATTACAGGATTTCGGCGTCTGCTTCGTCGTTTTGCCTTCTCGACAAAACCCCGGGCGATGCATATCGGCTCGCCACGGAGGGCTCGCCTGCATCGTCCGCGCGAGCAAAGCAGTTTGCTCGCGCCCTCCTCGGCGTATATTCCCCATATACGCCTTCGTCGTCCTTCCTCGCATCCGCTCGAAATCCTGTGATTTCGCTACGAAGAAGACTTTTTAGACGGTTTCTTATGAAAATCATACCGGCATCGTACAGAGAAGCGGCGGCGCACAATGCCGTTTTTATTGCGGCGTTTCAAGATGCGGCGCTTGAACGCGATCCGCTTGTCGCGTCTCTGTCCGCGGATGCGCGCAAAACCCTGCTGGGTTTTGCGCGCAGTGAATTTCGCGCCGAAGAAGGAGAAATAAAAACGCTGTGGCTCGGCAACCAGAAACCCGAGCGCATCACGCTCTTTGGCCTCGGCGAGCAGAAGAAGTGGCATGAACGCAAAACGCCGCTCACCGCGCGGCGCATGGTACGTTTTGCCAAAAGCCAAAAAATCGCTACTTTTTCTGCGCCCCCCTACCCATTCCAGACTAAGTCTGGATATATTCCAGACTTAGTCTGGAATATCACAAAAATATCGCAGGCGTTCGCCGAGAATGCGCTCATGGCGCAGTTTGAATACAATAAATACAAAGAAACGCCAAAAGGCGGCTGGCCTGAAGTGAAAAAAATCATACTCGCTGTCGGGACCGGCGAGCGTGTTGCCGCGGCACGCGGCATTGACGAAGGCATGATCATCGGCGAGGAAATGAATGCGGCACGCATGCTTGCCAATACTCCCGGAAGCGATATGACGCCGAGTCATCTTGCCGATGCGGCGCGGCTTGTTGCCCAAAAAACCGGCATCACGGCGAAGATTCTTGATAAGAAAGAAATGGCGCGCCTGGGCATGGGCGGCGTGCTCGGCGTTGCCGCAGGATCCGACGAAAAACCGCGCTTTATTATTATAGAGCACCGCCGGGGGCCCAAAACACAGAAGCCATTGGTGCTGGTCGGCAAAGGCGTGACCTTTGACAGCGGCGGCGTCAACCTCAAGCCCGAGCAGTATATGTACGAGATGCACATGGATATGTCCGGAGGCGCGGCAGTCATCCACGGCATCGCCGCCATCGCGCGATTGAAACTTCCCATCAATGTCATGGGGCTTATACCCGCCGTAGAAAATATGCCGTCCGGATCATCGTATCGCCCGGGCGACCAGCTCAAATCGCTCTCCGGTAAAACCATTGAAGTACTCAACACCGACGCCGAAGGCCGCGTGATTTTAGCAGACGCCCTAACCTATGCGCTCCGCTACAAGCCCGGACTCATCGCTGATTTTGCCACGCTCACGGGCGCGGCGCATGTCGCGCTCGGCAATTACTGCTCGGCACTCTTTACCAACCGCGACGCGCTCACGGAAAAACTTATTGCTATCGGCACAGCATCCGGCGATTATGTCTGGCCGCTCCCCTTGTGGGACGAATACCTGCCGGAAATCAAAGGCACATTCGGCGACATTGCTAACATGGCAAAAAACGACCGGTACGGCGGCGCCATCCACGGCGCAAAATTTCTGGAACAATTTATCGGGGACGCCGCGTGGGCGCACATTGACATAGCGCCCCGCATGACCAGTGTAGAATCTGATATACTCGCCAAGGGCGCCTCGGGAGTAGGCGTGCGCTATATCGTGGAGCTTGCAAGGCAATATCCGACATTGAAAATCCCCTCCCCGTCCTAGGCGGACGAGAAGGGGCACCGCTCACAATTTATGCATGATGCACATAATGCTCTGCGCATCCACCGCGGCTTGATCCCGCGTTCTATCAAAGATCCCCATACGCCGATCAGTAACAAAGCGCCGACGCTTACAACTAAAGCCACAATCACCAAAACCGGCAACAGCGGTCTCACTATATTATTCCCTCCCCGTAAAACATCACTCTCACGCCATGATTCCTGTCCTACTCACAAAAATAAAAACGCGCGACAATGTTCTGCTCGACGGCATTGCGGTCATACCGCGCCGCCGGACTGATACCGCGCTCATCTGGATACACGGGCTTGGATCCAGTTTCGCTCGGGGTCAGACGCTGATTAAAGAACTTGCCGGGCAATGCTCGCGCGCGGGCATCGCCTACTTCAAATTCAACACCCGCGGGCATGACATTGTCAACCGTAACGCACTTAAGGGCACAGGACTCTACGGAGCGGGGTTTGAGAAGTTTGAGCAATCTGTTACGGACATCCGCGCCATAATTACATATGCGCGGCGACTCGAATACCGCAAAATAATCCTTGCCGGACATTCCACCGGCGCCAATAAGGCGCTGTATTATCTTTACAAAACAAAAGACCCCGCGGTAAAAGCGTTGGCGCTTCTCGGTCCGGTCAATGACATCGCAGCGGGCAGGAAAAGATTCGGCGCGGCCGGCCTCATGCGCGGCGTAGCACTCGCGGAAAAATTGTACCGGAAAAATCCGCAAGAGCTCATGCCGCTCTCCTATGGCGTTATCTCGGCTGCAAGATTTTTGAGTATGTTCCGGCAGGGAGACGCAGAGGATATATTTCCCTACCTCAATCCCCACGCCGGCTGGAAAGAATTGAAAAGCATCCGTACACCCCTTGCCGTCATCTTTGGCGAACGCGACGAATATCTGCTCGGCCGGCGCGCACAAAATCTCGTGGGAATATTCCGCGTTCATGCGCCCTTGGCAAAATCATTCTCCGGCGTTATCATCAAAAACGCAGACCATGGATTCAAGAAAAAAGAGCGCGCGCTCGCGGACGCAATCATCCGCTGGATCAAGTCCTATCGAGATTGAACCTCAATAATGAGAAGACGGGCTGTAGTATAGTGGTAGTACGAGTCGATGGGGTCGATTTAGTCCGGGTTCGATTCCCGGCAGCCCGAGTACAAAGAACATAAAGTGTCCTACCGCATTCGCGATTCATCCGCGATTTACGCGAGGTATTGCGAGAATTGTAAAATATATACAAATTTGAAATATCATATTAAGCCACGATCGTGGCTTAATATGAGAAATGACGTTTTTGCTTCAATGTTTTGCTTCAATTCTGCGATCTAGAACATAGTCTCCTCTTCGGCTCTTTTGTACGCGTGGACTTCTTCTGCGGAGAACCAATGACTGATCTCGTGTTTTGCCTCGGCCGGGTCGCCGGAGGCGTGGACAAGATTGCGGATCGCGCGCCGGTCGGCATTTGCCAATACCGGCGAATCCACCGAGTAGTCGCCGCGGATCGTGCCCATCTCTGCAAACGACGGCAGGGTTTTACCCACGATTTTACGCACCATATCCACCGCATGGATCCCCGAGACAATCATCGCGACCATGGGGCCGGAGGTAAGAAAATCCGTATTCCAGCCGTAAATCATTTTCCCGATTTTGAGCGGATCATCAGTGCCGAGTTCCGCCACCGGGTCTTTGCCATATTTGGCGTATGATTCAAGCGTCTTCTCGCCCATGCCGCGGAGCCACTCATCCGTACCCGGATAATGCCCCCGCGCGATTTTCTCACTGGCAAAAATCATCTTGAGCGCGATGATTTTGAGCCCGCGCTGTTCGATACGCGTGATGCACTCGCCGACCAAACCGCGCTTGACGCCGTCGGGCTTGACCAGCATAAATGTCCGTTCCTCCCGCGGATGCGTTTGTTTTTTTGCCTTTCGCGAAAATGATGTTTTCATAATTTTTACCACTCTACCAAAAACCAACAATATCCGCAAGTAAAACCGCTCTTCTCATCAAAAAGGGCTGGCGGTTATCAAAAACCCGCCAGCCCCATACTGCACCAACCCGCTACTCCACGAGCAATACATCATCCCGCACGCGGAGGAAACGCTCCGGCACCAACGGCACCGGATCGCCCACGCGCCTACCGCGCTCGTCTTTCACCCGGGCAACCACCGGATTGCCGTCCGGCAGAAAAAGCGGGACACGCGCTTCCAGACCGATACTTACGAAGGACTGCCCAGGCACCTCGCTTCCATTTCTGATATATGGGTTCAGCGCCGCCCGAACCCGCCACATTGCCTTGCAACATAGTTCCTCAAGCTGATGCTGGCGCATTGTCCGCGCCCGCCTGAAATCATCACTCGGCTCGGCATACTCATGGCGCGCAAAAAGAAAACGCACCATAGGATAGGTGTACCGCATGGTCGGGGCCTTCTTGTCAATGCGCTCCTGATACGACGCATCAACCATCTGATACCCCCCCCTCAAATCAGAAAGGAGAGGCACCACAAAGACCTTTTCAATGGGGTCAATAACAACGATCCCATTTCCCGCGGCATTGCGGCTCTGCCGAAGACGAAACTCCTCCGGCGTCTCGGGTACTACCGCCCTTAGCCCGCGCGGTACGACTTTGTGGCTGGAAAAACTGAACTGAATCGCAACTAAACTAACCGACCCATCCAGCACCACGGCCATGATGGCCTCCCTTCGGCAAAAATAGCGTTAAAAGTGTACTGTGTATATACATAGCATATAATCATAATCTTGTCAATCATAATGCG
>CAYIQI010000022.1:0-7497 GCA_964365545.1 uncultured Candidatus Saccharibacteria bacterium | reverse complement strand
AGTATCCGGGAGAGATCAAGGTGACCGTGATCCGCGAATCGCGCGTGATTGAATATGCCCGGTAGCGTAAACTGTAATTTTATGACGCGTTGTCCCCACTCTTCGGTGTCATTCCCGCCCCCGCTTTCGCGAGGGTACACTCCCGCGGGAATCCAGAAGGCCATTCTTGGCTCTCGCGTTTGTTTTTCTGGATACCCGCTCCCCACTTTCGTGAGGACAAGTTTCGCGGGTATGACATTCCCGATAAGAGAAGTGGGGACAACGCGATTATAAATTACACCAGAGACGGTTTCAAAACTCCCTCTCCTGCTGCAATCGCGGGTTTTCGCTACGAAGAAGAGTTTTGAAACCGTCTCTTACAAAATCCGCCCCGACTCGAGTCGGGGCGGATTTTTTCATTCTCTTACATCTTACCTGATTGGTTACTGCGGCGTCACCTCCCGAAAACTCGCAATGGATGTCACGACCACTGTCACGCTCTGGCTCGCGACGCCGTCGCTGCAGGTCAGGGTGTAGACGGTGTTGCGCGGGGGCTGGACAACCCGGGACCCGACCGTCTCCACCGCGCCGATGCTCTGCCCCGGCTGATCCGCGGTAATCCCGCAGGAACTGAACCCGGTGGTATCCCAGGACAGCGTGGACGTCTCCCCCGCATTGATCTGCCGCGGATTGGCGGTAAAGGTGATGATGCCCGGCAGCACGCGCACGGTGCCGCACGAACGCGAAGCGGTCTCGTCGCCGGATGTGACGGTGACCGATCCTGACTTGGTCCCGATGGTCCGATACGCCACCGACACCGGATTGACGGCAACACCCTCCAGGGGTACATCGCCTGACCACGAATAGCCGTAGACGCCGGTGCCGCCGGACGCGCCCACGGTCCAATCCACCAGCTGCCCGGCGCGAACCTCTGCGGCAGAGGCGCTACACGACTGCGCGCGCAACGGCCCGCCCGCACCCCCCGGCGGCGTCACACGCACGACGGCGCCGTCGCAGTTGTTATCCTCATCGAGTTCCGGAATCTCATTGTCCGAGTCCGCGCAGAGTATCACCCGATGCGTGCCTTCGGGGATGTTGCGCCACTCGCCGGACGTCACCGCCGCCTCCTCGTCAACGCCCAGACCCGCAACGCTCGCGGGCAGCGGCAGCACAAGGTCGCGCATCGGGAGTGCCGCAAGCTCAAGGCGCGACGCCGACCGCCCCGCGCCGACCTGCGGCTGTGCGCGCAACGAGACGTCAACGGTTCCGTTGTTGTTGAGATCCACGAGAAACGCATTGTTGAAGGAACGGCCAATCGCACTCCCGCTGCGGTTCTGTATCCTGCCGTCAAACACGACCGTACGCCCGCGCTCCAATCGCCCGCTTGCCAACCGAGGCGCTCGGGAGACGAGGAGATCGGAGCTGATGGGGCCTGCCGGCGCGCCGCTCCCGCCGACGCATGGAGCACCGGCGGTGGTACAGACGTTCGCTCCGGCTCCGGATACCACGGCGCACGCGTCCACCACGCATCCCATGTGCGTCAGCGCGCCGGAAGACCCGACCACGATCACGCGGACTTCCGCCGCGTTTGAAGCCGCACCGCGCGCGTCTGTAATCCGCAGGACCGGATACGCATAGGTGCCCGGCGGATCATTGAATGTCTTGTCCAGCCGGTTACGGTTGCACAGAGACGGCGACGTAGGATTGTTTACGGTATTCTGCGCTACAAACGGGGTAGTAGAGGCAAGGTCAATGTTCCAGTCGCACTTGCCTCCGGCCGCGACGCCTTTTTGTGCATCCAGCCAGCCGTCCGGATCCCGACTCGCGACCCCATCACCGGTGACATCCCGATCCGCGGAGAGCCAGATCTGCACCGGCGCCCCGCGCAACACCGTAATGCTGGAGCCGTATGTAGTCCCATCCACACTGATGCCCGCCTCCGCCACCGGCGGCCGGTTGTCCGGGAGCACGGACACGACCTGCGACGCGCAATTGTTACTCGTAAGGAATTCATTGGCAACCGCGGGGGAGGGTTGATCCGCGCAGAGCGTCACCGCGTGCGTGCCCACCGGAATGGCACTCCATGCGCCGGAGGTGATACTCCGCTCGGCCAGCGCTGCCAATCCGGTGATTGCCGGAGCCGCGCCCAACGTCAGATCGGTGCTTCCATCATTGCCCAGATCAACAGTAAAACGAGTATTAAATGTGGCGCTCGTACCGGCCTCACCCTGATTGCGTACCGTGCCGCGGAAGGCCGTGCTCCCGTTCTCCACGAGTCCGCTTGGGGTGACGGCTGTGGGGCCGGCGGACACCACGAGATCGGGCGCGGTCACGCGAACGCTGACGATAGCGGGCGTTGAAGAGAGATTCCTATTGTCCGTAACCCGCAAAACTTCAAAATCAATCACGCCCGGACGATCATTGAACGTGAACGTGCGGCTGGACGTATCGCAGGCCGAGGGACTTGCCGGAGAGCGTATGATATTTTCAAACGTCACGACGCCTTGATTCAGATCACTGTTCCACTCGCAGCCGCCGGCGGCAGACACTCCGTTGACCGGATTGGTCCATCCATCCGGATCAGTGCTCCCGACAGCCGAGAAGATAATCGGCGTTGGCTGGCTGCGCACTACGGTAACGGTACCGTCAAAACTTTGCCCTCCATTGGTGCTGGCTTGAGCCACGGCAATAGGGGCATCCGAAGGCAACACCCCTATTCTTACAAATGCCTTATTTGAACGAAGACCGCTGTTGTCAAAGATACGCAGCGCTTCATACGCATAAATCCCGGGCGGGTCATTGAACACGCGGACAAATGAAGTATTGGCTTCATTTACGAGCTGCGTATCGCAGTCCTCTTGAGGATCTATCGGATTTTCAATAACCCATTCATACGTCGGCACTCCGGTTGGAAACGCGCCCTGATCCAAATCGCGATTCCAGCGGCAAGAGCCGCCTTGAGATACGCCGCCATTGCTGCTGGTCCAGCCGTCCGGATCAGAACTTATTTGCTCCTGATCGCCGACTCTGCGGCGAGCTGATATCCACAAACGCACATTTTCTCCTTGCTTGACTGACGCGGTCTCGCGATAAATCCGATCAGCGCTCGGATTTGCCGATACTCCGGCAACGGCCATAGGCGCTCCCGAGGCCACCACATCCACAGTGATATTCGCCGGCGCGGATTGCAAACCTCCGTTGTCAGTCAAACGAAGCGCCGCATAAGTGTAGCTCCCCGGCGGGTCGGTAAACGTGTGTACTCGCGAGGCAACGCAGACAAAAGGAGATGCTGGATTGCGATTCTCGCCTGACTCGTCTTCAAAGATCACCGGCGAGCCGCGATCAAGATCCGCGTTCCAACTGCACCGGCCGGATCCGTTTGGATTATCGGGATGATGGATGCCGTTGGTACGATTAGCCCAAGCATTGGGGTCAGAACTTACTTGATCCGGCGCGCTCTCGCTACCGGTAAAAGCCGCAAAGAAAATTCGGGTCGGAATATTCCGCACGACCGTAACATTGGAAGCATAACCCCGATTGGCGTTTTGATTCAAAGACACTCCTGCCACCGCCCCTGGCTGGCCGTTAACGGCGCTCACTGATATGTCTGTCCTGGCCTGAGCCGGAGAAGCAGCGCCTCGTTCCACAATTACCTTGGCCGCGTAGGCGCCGGCTGAAGAGTATGCATGCTCCACAACCCGCGACTCGGCCGCAATCTCCTGACATTTGGCGCCTGCGGCATTCTCGCGGCACTCGCCGGCCGGCACGGATCTGGGCAATTCTCCGCACCTGCCCTCGGCGATCTCAACCCGCGTAGTATTATCGCTATCTCGGTCTGCGGCGCAATGCCACCAGAAAGAATAATTCGTTGTGCCAATGCCGGTGCCGGACACCGCGGCTGTGAGACGGGTAGTTGCGGGAATCGTAACCTCAGCCGGAAAAGCAGAGAGATTAACACCCAGAGATTGACCCGACACATTTACCCTGCAGACGCCCGACTGGGAGCCGGATCTGATCCGCACGGTCTTCTGCCCGGCCTCGCTGAAGCGCGTAGCAAATGTCTGGGCTGCAGTCGTGGCGCCTGAGCGCGGATTGGCATCTATTTCATCAACCAGCCAGTCGTACGCGCCAGTGCCGCCAGAAGCGCGCATCGGGAACGTGGTCTCATCCACCCGCACGGTTTGCTCGGCCGGATCGCATGTTATGGCATCCCGCCCAACCACCTGCACCTGAGCGGTCGCGCTCAACGGATTGCCGAATCTGTCTCTAAAACTCGCGACAACGGCAACCGTGCCAAGAGCAGAACGAGCGGTTACAAGACCCTTCCTATCCGCATTATCCACCACGGCAACATTCTGTTGATTGAGCGGGATGGACCAATCAACAGAATCCGTTGCTCTGACCTCGGCGCCGCTTCCGGCCGGGCCGTCCGCATCATACCTCGCATCCAACTGCACTGTCCCTCCATCGGCGCTGATCTGCGCTGCCGCCGGATTGATTGTCAAAGTGGGGCCGCTTATTTGCGCCGAGTTTGAACAAAAAGAAGTTGTGCTGTCTCCTGCCGCGTCCGTAACCGAGACCGTGCCAAACTTTTCCCCGGCGCTCTCATACCTCATCCGCGTTGATAGACACGTCTCCGGATTTAATCCGCATGACACGTCGCGGCTCCATGCGTACCGATACGGCGGCTCGCCGCGCAAGGCCGTAGCGGTCCACACCACATCCTCCCCGACTGCGGCTCTGGACGGAGCAACAGCACAAGACGCGGTCAGGCGGGGCGCTGTCACGGATATTGGCGCGCGCGCAGTAGCGACAGCACCTCCTCGCTCCACAATCACTTTGCCGTTAAATACGCCCTCGCGCTCATAGGTATGCGCGGACGGAGTTCTAAACGTATCTTGAGATACGCTGTCAATCTTGAAGCCAGTGGCAGGATCGCTTGGGTCTCCGCAGGCCAGAATCGCCACAGGCAAAGAATCGGTCGGGCTGTCGCAATTCCACCAGAAGCTAAAATTCGCCGTATCGGTATCCAGACCCGTATATCCGCTGGTCGCGGCACTAAGTTTGGCCTCAAGCGGCGCCGGGCCCGAGGACGGCTCCGCGGCAAGAGAAACCGCCACCCGAGAGTCCACAATCAAAGAAAAACTCGTTGTCTTGCCTCCCGGCCCATTGTCCCTTACCGATACGACGTAAGTCCCGGGTACGGTCTCGGCGCCCGCAGACAGAGTAAGAGTTACGGCGCAGGACGCCCCTGGCCGAGGCGTGCATGAAGTAGGACTAAATGTCGGCACAACCCCTCTGGGAAGGCCGGCAACCAAAGCGCCAAGAAAATGCACCTCCTGATTTGGTCCTCGTATATGAGTGATGGTGATAATATTTGTGCCGGATCCTCTTTGCGCAACAAACACGTTGCCCCCGTTTGAAATAGAGTATTCAAGAGGATCGCCTGCAACTACGGGAGTATCCGCCCGATCTTCGTTGATCGCCGCTCCGCGCTCCACGATCACTTTGGGAGTAAATGATCCGATCGCGGGATAGGTGATTGTCGCGGATTGAGTGGTAGCGGATACGCCGTCAAATGACGCGTCCGGCGCTCCGCAAGCCGCAGTCGCTTCCCTTGGGGTCTTTGCGCTGCTTATGCAATGCTTCCAGAATTTATAGTTCAGGGTATCTGACGAGTCGCCGGTATACTGGCTGGTGGCGGCGGTAAGAGTCGTGGTCAGGGGCTGAGGGCCGGACACGGGCGAGGCCGAGAGTTCAACATTAATTGCGGAAGATACCGTAAGAGTAAAGAGAGTATTTGCAGTGCCTCCTCCTGATGCCGTGCCGGTAATGGTGAGGGGATGGACGCCTGCGGGAGTTGCTCCCACTCCTTTGGTTGTGGTCAGGGTAAGGGCGCTGGTGCAGGGAGTGATTCCCGGAGTGCAGGACGCCGGAGAGAATGACGCGGATGCGCCTGCGGACAGGCCTGATGCGGAGAACGAGACGGCCTCACCTGTTCCTCCGGTCTTGGTTGCGGTGATGATGTTGGTATTGTTGATTGTTGCTCCCTGCAGAACTGATATGTCTCTGTCCTTGGCAAGAGTGAAGGTGAAGACGGGAGCGGCAGTGATATTCAGGGGGAATGTCGTGGTTTTACCAAGGGGGCCGTTGTCAGCAACCGTGATTATGGGGGGTGCTGCGGTGACTGCCGCTGATGCGGAAACCGCAAGCGAGAGCGTGATCTCGCAGGATGAGCCGATGGTGGAGGGCGGAGTGCAGGATGCGGAATCGAAGGATGCGCTCACTCCCGTAGGCAGACCCGTGACTTTTCTGGCAACAAAGGAGACTGGGGACGGAGCGCCTGAATTGGTGGTTACTTGTATGGTCTGGCTGTCGGTGGCGCCGCGAAGGATGGAGACGCTCCCTCCGTTGGAGAGCGTATAATCAAACGCAGGAGTAATCGTGATGGGACTGTCCACCCGATCTTCATTCGCCACAGCCCCTCTTTGCACAAATACCTTGGGAGTGAAGGAGCCGGTAGCGGTGTAGGTGAGGGTTGCGGGTTGGGGATTGGCGGAGACGCCGTCAAAGGTGGCGTCAGGATTGCCGCAGGCAGTGATGATGGTAGTGAGGTTTGCGTTCTCTGCACTCGTGCAGTGTTTCCAGAACTTGTAGTTCAGGGTGTCAGTGGGGTCTCCGGTGTAGTTAGATATGGATGCTGTGAGGGTGAGGGGGGTGTTGACTACTACGGATGAGGGCGCAGTGAGACCGACGTCCATGCGGGAAGATACCGTAAGCGCAATATCAACCGCCCTTATCGTTGATCCGGAAGCGCCTTTTACTCGCAAGCCGTGCGTGCCTGCCGGAGTGGCTCGGGTAGTGGAGAGCGTCAATGTGCTGGAGCAGTTGGGGTCAGGCGCGCACCTCTCAGGATTGAAAGACGCGGATACGCCGGCAGGCAGCGGCAGAGACGGATCAAGTTCCAGAGCAACTGCCTGAGCCGTGCCGGATATCTTATTCACCGTGATCACCGCTGATCCGGAAGACCCTTGCAGCGCCGCAATATCGCGATTCTTCGCAATCGTATAATCAAGATCTATAGTGACGGTCACAGAATCAGTAGCGCTCCCGCCCGAACCCGAACAAGTCAGGACAATAGTGAGCGGAACCGTCACGCCGTCTACCATCTGCGTGCCTTGAACTGCTCCATTGGTAGATAATATGCGACCCCCGCCGCACGATGTGGCGTTTGTGGAGACCCAAGTAAGATCAATGGTGGATCCCGGGGCAACGCTAATCGGCCCGTCAGACCCGTTCACTTTGAGATCCGCGGTGGGAGCATCGATGCTCACATTGGCGGATGCGGACCCAGCGTCCCAAAGCGCGGAACCGGAACACGAAACTCCATATGTCGTGGCCGCAGTGGGATTGACGGTCACACTGCCGCTTGCGGCTCCTCCGGTGCTGAATCCGGTGCCGGTGCAGGAGGATGCGTGGGTGGAGGACCAGGCAAGGGTAACGGCGCTTCCTGCATTG
>CAYIQI010000021.1:0-7512 GCA_964365545.1 uncultured Candidatus Saccharibacteria bacterium | reverse complement strand
CCAGTGCGGCATCCGTATCGCTCGCGGCATCCGGTCTGCCTGCGGGTGCTGTGGCATCTTTTGTTCCCCAGTCATGCGCTCCTTCAGGGACGCCATGTTCAAGTACGCTTACGATTACGACCGAACGAGGCGCTGATGCGACTCCCACAGGCACGCATCCTATTACTGTGACCGGGTCGGTGGCCGCGGCTCCGGTTGCCACTGCGACATTCAATCTTGTGGTTACATCCCGCATGAGCGTAGGTCTGTCCGCATTGCCCGGCCCGTCAGGCCCCGCACCTTATGTGATACAGCTGGAAGCCGATGCGCCAGCCGTAGATTATACCGGCAAGCCCGATGATCGTGCGAGTTTCGTATTTTGGAAAAATTGCGCTGATACGGGCACGAGTGTCGCGGCGGCAACAACCGCGTGCGGTACTGCGGATTACACGGCGGAAAACACTTCTGATTTGAGCGTTACTACGACCGATATAATCTACACGCAACAGGGGATCTATCGCGCAAAAGTAATTGCGCGCCGGGGCGCCGCGGCCGCGGAGGCGCATCTTGCCGTCACCGTCAATCCGCCCTTCAACTACACTTTATCTTTGGATAGAGCGCGCGTTGAGTTGGTGCAGGGTACTACAATGTCAAGCGCGAACCGCGCGGTAATAACCAATGTGAGTGGGACTTCGACCGCGGTACCGTTTTCCGCGCGGATCAATACTCTCCCTGCGGCATTGCCGGCTCCGACATTTATCTTTTCTCCGGTTTCCTGCACTCCGCCGAGCGCCGGCTCGTGCGGCGCGGATTTGGCGATTACCGTGAGCCGCGATATGCCCGGAGGCGACTATACGGTTACGGTAACAGCCGGCTCTCAAACCACCACATTTACGCTTGGCGTTATTTCTCGGATCAATACGACTCTCACCGCGGTACCCGGAGCATCCGGCCCGGCGCCCTTGTCCGTACAATTGAGAGCGACCGCGGATGCCTATACGGGTTCAACAAACAATTCGATCAACTACAGCTTCTGGTGGGATTGCAATAATCCGAGTGATAACTTTTCCGAGGCGAGGATTGCGTGTGGCGATCCTATGGATGCCGCGATTGGATACAAGATGGACGGCACCATGGCGGAGACATTTACCACGCCAGCGCCCCATCGTTATGAAGCGGAAAAAATATACAATGCAAAAGTGATCGTGGAGCGGGGGAGCGCGCGGAGAGAGGCGCGGATACCTGTTACCGTAGGATCGCCGCGCGTGACCGCAACCTGCACCGCAAGTCCCATAACTGCGGCGGTAAATCAGCCCGTAACATGGACGGCGGTTGCGTCTCAAGGTAGGACTCCCTACGGATTCGCGTGGACACGAGATGTTGCGTGCAGTATCAGTCCGCAACAATGTGGATCCGTAGAAATGCGGTATGCGTCTGCGGGGACCAAAAACGGCACGGTGACGGTGACGGATGCCGACGGCGATACGGCGGTGCGCCTATGCGATAACTCCGTTGTGGTGCGCCAGCCGACGCTCGTCATTCTCCCGGGCGCGGCACAGGTTCGGGCAGACGGCGATACCCTGCAATTTTCCGCAAAATATGATCCTGACGGTCCGGACGGCACTGCCGCGGAACAAACCGTAACAACCCAAGCGACATGGACAATTCCTCTCGCCGACCAGGGGAGAGCAACTATCTCGGCGGCAGGACTTCTTACCACGGGGAGCGCTACGGGTAATGCGGAGGTGCGCGCGAGCTACAAAGATACATTTAATAACACCATTGCCGCAACCGCCGCCGTGCAAGTAATATCGCGCGCCGCCCTGGTCTGTGATCCGGCAACGCAAACCGTGCGCACCGGCGAGCAGATATTCCCCCTGCGCGCATCCGGCGGCACGGGTACTTATGAGTGGACTGCGCGGGAAACGGACGCAAATCCTCGCACGGGCAATACCACGGGAAGTCAGACATTCACTACGGTATTTTCCCAAGTCGGGGCAAAGAGGATCAATGTGACTTCCGGCTCGCAGTCCGGCTTATGCGATGTTGCGGTGACGGATCAAGCGGTTTTGGTCAATCTCTCTGCGTTTCCAACCGCGGTGACGATTCCGGGTACCACGCGTCTGACTGCGGTGGTGTCGGGCAATGCGCTGGGCACAATGAACTATTCATTCTGGTGGGATTGCGGAGCGGACAAAGATGCGGACAATACGACGCGCGTGGAGATCGCCGAGGGGAGGTGCGGAGAAATACCCCACAATGTCACGGCAGGACAATGCCAGGAAAATCAGTTCGGCATGGCGTGCGCGGGGCTTGCCGTGTTGTCCAAATCAATAGACCATGCCTATAGCCAGACCGGAGCCATGCGACCAAAGGTTATTGTGGAGCGGGGGAGTGCCTCTCCTGCCCAAGCAAAAGCGAGTGTTAGTGTGGATGCGGCAAACGCGGCGCCTGACGCGATAGCGGGTGTTTCCACGGATCAGAATGCGACTAAGGTCTACGCGCGATCCATCGTAGTAACACAAAATGTCCCCACGCAGATATATTTTGCCGCGTTCACCGGAAGCCGCCAGACCCAGGACGAGAGGAGTACGGATCCGAACGGATGGACCAGTGAACTCAATGGCGTGTATCATCCGAATAGTCCGTCGGCGTCCGGCCAATGCGCGTGGAACGCCAATCTTGATCGCGATGCGCAAGTGTCCTTCGAAGACGTGTCCGGCACCAATCGCAATCCTGCGTCTGAAAAAGAATGCGTCACTTCGTTTGTGCATAATTTCCAAGACATCGGAACACACACCTATGCCGTACTGCGCATTACGGACAATCGTGGCGCCGTATCAGAACCCGCGCTTGTTACGGTTGATGTAGTTTCTCCCGGAGCGCCGGTTGCAACCCCCGGCGTGAGTAAAGACCCGAGCGCTACCCGCATCTATCGTGAGACGGCGAGTATAAAACAGGGAGAGACCACGCAATTGTGGGTTTCTGCACAAAGACGCGTCGGCGCATCCGATCAAATAAGCAGTGATCCGGACGGGTGGCAGAGCAGGAACGGCGGCGTCTCGCGCGGGGGATCATGCCGATGGAACCGCGATCTTGACCGCGGAGTATTCCCCACTGGCGTGCCGACATACGAGTATGTCATCAATGATCCGCAAGATCCCAGAGAGGATTGCGATACTCAATTGACCAATGAGGCGGGTAATGCGTTCTCCCGCATATTCAACGATCCTCCGGGTACTTACGCATTTGAGGCCTTGCGCATCTTTGATAATACGGGACTGCGTTCCAATAAGGGTATGGTGAATATAGAAGTGTTGCCTTCTGATCCGCCCACTGCGGTGGTAAGCGCCAGTACCGACGGCGGCCAGACATTCAACAGCACGATTACCGTTGTGCGCGGTACGGCAACGCCCGTCGTATTCTCCGCGGAGGGGAGTACGGATCCGGACGGATGGGTCAATCCGGTCAACGGCGTATCGACCACGGGACATTGCGATTGGAATAGAGATCTGAATAGAGACACGCCTACTTTTGAATTCCCGGTCGCAGCGCCAGGGTCGCCGACCGCGTGTAACTTGGCATCGCGCATATACACTTTCAACGACCGGCCGGGCGTGATTGATTTTTCCGTCTTGAAGATAACTGATAATAAAGGATTTACCTCGGTGTCTCCGGGCGGAGTCAGTATCCGCGTGACAGCACCCGATCTCGTGGTGTCTGCCGGGCCCCTGCCGGCGACTCCTGCAGGCCTCGTAGAAAATGGGAGTACGGCGTTTACCGGCACCATACGCAATCAGGGCGATGCGGGAACGGGTGCGACTTTCAACACGCGCTTTACCGTGGATCTGGGCAATGACGGGGGTACGGATCTGACGCTCGGCGCGGCTCCGGCCATAAGCGGTTTGGTCGTGTCCGGCGAACGGAGCGTTACCTCCGGCGCGTGGAGCGCCATACCCGCGGGTACGCATAAAGTGACATTGTGCGCGGATCAGCCCACACCCGTGGTTGCCAATGAATTTTTCATAGATAATAACTGTGCTTCCCAGGTCGTGACTGTACTGCCTGACAACCGCGCACCGCAGGCGGAGGCGGGCATAAGCTTGGACGGCATAACTTATGGTCCCGGCATTACCATCGTTCGCGGCTCTCCGGTACAAATATGGCTGTCTGCTGACCGCGACATAAATGCCGATACTGTGGTGAGTACTGATCCCGATGGATGGTCTAATCCTCAAAAAGGCGTGTCTGCGGGCGGCAAGTGCGATTGGAATATTGACCTTGCCTCTCTATTTGCGGTGCAAAATACCGTTAATAACCCCGCATCCCCGACGATTTGCAATCGCAATCGGATGGATAAGACATTCAATGATACCCCAAACACTTATGTCTATCCGGTACTGCGCATCACGGATGTGCGCGGGGCCGCATCAAATATTACTGAAGTACAGGTAACCGTAGTGGCTACGGCGGCACAACTTCCTCCGGGGTGCGTAGCACCTGGATGCGCTGTCGGCGGAGGGGGACCCGGTGGCAGTCCACGGCCGGATCTTTTGATTTCTCAAGCGCCGCGGCTTGCCCAAGGGCGTCTGGAGCGGGGGATGACCGTAGCATTTGATGGAAGAGTTCAGAATAGAAGCGGCGTTGCCATAGGGCAATCATTTAAGAACGCGTTTTTCGTTGATCTAAACAACAACGGAACCGTGGATGTGACATTGCGTGCTTTACCGAGTATTGCGGCGCAACGGCTCGTGCGCGCGAAATTGGCGGCACTTCCGGTAAGCGATATTACCCTTCCGCTCCCGGCCTCTATTATGTCTCTTGGCGTGGACGAAGAGGCGACCGTGATATCGGGAGAGTGGCGTTCAATTCCTGAAGGAACGCATAGAGTAATGGTGTGCGCCGATTCGGATAATGTGATTACGGAGTTCAACGAAGATAATAATTGCGGCAGTACGGTTGTCACCGTAACGCCGCCGGGCGGATCCGGCAGTCCTTTGAGCATGCAATCGTGTGGCGCATCCGCGTCCGAGATGCGTGCAGGACAACTCGTGGATTGGGCTACAACTGCCACCGGAGGCACGGGCGTCTACGGTTATTCGTGGTCAGGCGACGCACCGCTTGAAGGAGCTTCGGCAAATCCGGTATCCGTGGCGTACCAAATTACGGGAACAAAATCAGGATCTGTGATTGTTACCTCCGGCAATGAGACCGCATCTCGGTCCTGCGGGACAGTCAACATAACGCCCGGGATCATCGCCTTCACCGCAGATCCCACCCAAATCAATCCGGGCCAATCGTCAACGCTTTCATGGAATACCACGGGTTTCAGCTCCTGCGCAATTACTGCAGACCAGTCCGACCAGAGCATTGGACCGGTTGCTACGATCGGCACGCGAGCGGTGTCTCCATCCCAGAATACAAGATACACGCTTACCTGCAGCGGCGCGAGCCAGAGCCAGAGCGTCACGATCACCGTGAGTTCCCAGCCCATTATTCAGGAGATCTTGCCGCAGTGAGTTTCCCGATGCCGACATTGCGGTTTGTTGAGCGCACGGTACCCTTGGGACAACATCCCGCGGGTATCATACTCGGCAACATCGGACAATATCGGCAGCGGGACGCGCGCGAGATAGCAGATGCTATCTCGCGTATTCAATCACGCGCGATTCGCGGATGACGGTGATTTTGATCTCGCCCGGATATTTGAGTTCGTTTTCTACGCGAAGCGCTATCGCGCGCGCCATGTCCCGCGCCTCCATGTCGCTTATTTTTTCCGGCGTGACAAAGATGCGGATTTCCCTGCCCGCGGAGATAGCGTATGCTTTTTCTACGCCGTCGAAGGATGTTGCAATTTTTTCGAGATCCTCCAGCCGTTTGAGATAGTTTTCCACCGAATCGCGCCGCGCGCCCGGACGAGATGCCGAGACCGCATCCACGGTCTGCACGATAATGGATTCGATGGTCTCATAGGGATATTCTTCATGGTGTGATTGCATGGCTTGGATCACGCGCTTGTCCACGCCGAATTTCTGCAGGATCCTGCGGCCGATTTCCACATGCGTGCCCGCGACTTCGTGATCCACTGCCTTGCCGATGTCGTGGAGCAGTGCGCCTTTCTTGGCAATGGCAATATCTGCGCCCAGTTCCTCGGCGAGCATGGCGGCCAGGTGCGTCATTTCCACCGAGTGCTGTAGCACATTCTGGCCGTAGCTCGTGCGGAATCGCAGGCGGCCGAGGAGCAGGAGGAGCCGCGGGTCAAGGTCAAAGATGCCCACTTCGTACGCTGCCTGCTCCGCGCCGGAGCGGATCTGCTTTTCAATTTCACTTTTCGCTTTTTCCACCGCTTCTTCAATGCGCGCGGGCTGGATCCTGCCGTCCTGCAGGAGCGCTTCCAGCGCAATCCGTGCAACCTGGCGGCGCACCGGGTCGAATCCGGAGACCACGATAGCGCCCGGGGTCTCATCCACAATAATTTCAACCCCGGCGGCGCGTTCCAGCGCCTTGATATTGCGGCCTTCGCGGCCGATAATTTTACCCTTGAGGTCGTCGGACGGAATCGCGACGACCGTGGTCGTCGCCTCGGATGTCGTCGGCGTCGCGAGCCGCTGGATGATGGTGGCAAGGATGCCGTGCGCTTTCCGTTCCAGTTCCTCGGCGCCCGCATGCTCCATTTTTTTGATGCGCATCATGATGTCCTCGCTGTGATTTTTTTCAATGCGCGCCATGATTTCGCTGACGGCGCTTTCCCGGGTCATTCCGGATACGCGTTCGAGCTCCCGCTCCGCGCGTTCGCGCGCGCCTTCCCATTCGGCTTTCAGCGCTTTCACCCGTTCGACCCGCTCTTCTGCCTCGCGCTCTTTTTTGCGCGTCTCCTCGCCTCTTTGGTCAATGGCGCCTTCGCGTTCAATCAGGCGCTCTTCCAGGCGTCTGATTTCTTTGAGCCGATCGCGTTCTTCGACCTTGATGTCTTCCAGGACTTTTGCGGCTTTTTCTTTTGCCGCCAGGAGCGATTCTTTTGCCTCGATCTTGGCATCCTCAACGAGTTTTTTCAAGCGCGCCTCGATAGATGATGCGCGCCTGCCGGCGACAAATTGGCGGACAAAATATCCGATGCCGGCGCCCACGGCAAAAAGCGCTGCTGCGCTGGCGGCGATGAGAGGGATGTTCATAACGATGAAAAGAAAAGAACGTGTCGGGTGCGGGTGATCGGAGCGGCACATGCCGTGCGCGGGGCGATGCCCCTATCGTCTTTTTTGGCGCAAACGAAATTATCCCGTCATGCGGGAGGAGAGAAACGCGAGATAAGATAGAGTGCGCGAGAGAGTTAGCTTGTGCATGGTTCCGATATATTCACACCGACGCCTATTTCTATTCTTTGATTAGCAATAGTGAAATTAATACTCCGGTCATGATAGCAAATCATCCCCTGTGGTGTCAACAGCCGCAAAAATGATATAATAGACCTACTGCGCAATAACCTTTCTGCTGCAATTATGGTTTTTCGGCTGCAAACAACTCACCGCTCGTCAA
>CAYIQI010000020.1:0-7587 GCA_964365545.1 uncultured Candidatus Saccharibacteria bacterium | reverse complement strand
ACCAGTAACTATTTATGATGAAATATCTTTCGTATGGGGTGAGTATTCCGCTGTATGTGTTCGTAGCACTTCTGCCGCTCTTACTTCTGCCCGCACCCTTCGGGGGGGATTTTGGCAGGGAGCTGGTGTTTTCCGGTCTGGTGGTGATTGCGCTGATTGCGTGGCTGGCGCGCACGCTGGCGTCGGGTGAGTTCCGCTATGTGCACTCGCCGATCTTGTATGCCGCAGGAGGCGTGGCGGCGGTGATGGCCGCGAGCACATTGGTATCGCACGCGCCTTTTGTCTCGGTGTTTTTTGCGGATGCGCCGGCCGAGCGGCTGTCCCTCCTGATTACCGGCGTCCTGCTTATGATCGCGGCAAGCTCGGCGCTCCATCGAAGGGAGGAGGCGGGCACCGCGCTGCTTATCCTGATTTTTGCGGGCGCGGTTGCGGCGCTGATTGCCGCGATGCAGATGCTCTTCAATATTTCAATAGTGAAATATTTCAATAGTGCGGCTGACGCCGGCGCCAATAATGTCATCGGCACGGTCAATGGTCTCGCGCTCTTTTTTGCGGCGCTTGCCATGATGGCTATGGGAATGCTCCTGTCGTCGGCGGCCGGCGCATGGAAAAAGAAAAAATGGGTGCGGGTGGCGCTCGGCGCCGCAGGGGCGCTGTTCCTTTTGGATATGGTGTTGATCAATTTTCTTTCGGCGTGGGTCGCGATGCTGGGCGCTGCGGTGCTGTTGTTTGGGTTGTTGTTGATTGAGGGCGTGGGGGATGCGCCGCGCCAGGCAGGCGGCCGGCGTGTGGGGGGATTTGCCTGGCGGCATTGGGTGGCGATCGGGCTCGTGATTTTCTCCCTCTTGATGATTATGGTGCGCGGCCCGGTGTTTAGCCGCCTGGTGTTCCCGGCCGAGGTGTCGCCGTCGTTTTCGGCAACGCTCTCCGTCGCAGGCGCGCTCTTCAAAGAGGGGCCGGTGCGGGTGTTTTTCGGCTCCGGCCCCGGGACATTCGGCATTTTGTGGGAGAAGTATAAGGACCCGTCTATCAATCAGACGATTTTCTGGGGCGTGCGCTTCACCCAGGGACAATCATGGGCCGCGACGCTTCTCGCAACCACCGGCGTGCTCGGGTTTGCATCGATGCTCGTATTTTTTGCCGTAGCGCTCGTGACATTTTTGCGGACGCTGATTACCGGGCGGCGCAATAATACCGGTGATGATGCCGTAAGTATGGCCGCGGTCCAGACATCCGGCGCGCCGCGCCAGGCAGGCGGCGATGCGCTCGGCATGAGCGTGTTTCTCGGATTTGCGACTCTACTCGTCGCGGCATTCTTGTATCCCGCCAATCTTTCGCTGATACTGCTTTTTTTCTTTGCCGCGGGGCTTCTGTCGCTGGTTGTGGCGGCGCCGTTGCATGAACATGAAGGAGTAATGGATGAGGGTGCGGGCGTTGAAGGTATGGATGGCGCGGATGCGGAGGGAATGTATGGCAGAGGCGAGGAAATGTCCGGGGGCGGCGATGCATCCGACGCATTTTCCGTTGCGGATCATGACGGTGTTATGCATGAGACGCATGAGGCGGCGCGTGCGGAAGGAGGATTTTTTGGCGACGCGCCCGATGATGCGCCCGTGTCCGCCCGCCCGCCGGAGCCTTTTTGGAGCATCCGCGCGCGGATGGTAAGATTTGCAACGCCGTGGAGTATCTTTGTATCATCCCTCGTGATTGTATTCCTCCTTGCCGCGGGCGCCGCGGCGCTGTATGAGAATGCCACTCGCGCTGCCGCCGCCGTTGCGGCAGCCGGCGGGGTTGCGGCGGCAAACAAGGGGGATATTGACGGCGCGCTCGCGGCTTTTGGCCGCGCGGCGGATCGGGAACCGCATGACTTCCATATGCTACAGGCGCTCGTGCAAGTACGCGCCGCAAAGATACAGCAGATCATCGGTCGCGCCGGCGCGGGACAAAATGTCCAGCAGGAGTTTCAGAGCGCGGTATCGGCCGCGGTGCAGGATTCCCAGCGCCTGACGCAGATATATCCGGATGAGCCGGAGGTGTGGCGCACGCAAGGAGGATTGTATGAAATAATCATCCCGTACATCCAGGGCTCCGAGCGATTTGCCGTTACGGCGTATCAGAAAGCAGTGGAACGGGCTCCGGCAAACCCCGCGATTTATACGGATTGGGGGCGCGCCGGCCTCGTGTTTACGGACAGGATTTTGGCGCTGGAGAATCAGGCGGGGATTAAAGATAAAGACAAGGAGCAATTGGCGGCGGCGCGCAAACAGAATCTGGAACAGATAGGGGTTCTCTTTCAGCGCGCGATTGCGATAAAACCGGATTTTGCGGCGGCGCATTTTCTCCTCGCGCAGACCGCGATCCGGCTCGGGAATCTCGATGCGGCGATTGCAAGCGTGGAAAATGCAAGATCCGTGGCACCCTTTGACATAGGCGTTGCGTTCCAGCTCGGGCTCCTGTATTACCAAAAACAGGATTTCGACAAAGCGGAGGCAGAGTTTGAACGCGCGGTCTCCATCAACGAGAATTACTCCAACGCCCGCTATTTTCTCGGTCTGATCCGTGACAAAAAAGGAGACACGGCGGGTGCGCTCGGGCAATTCAACAAAATCGTCGGCCTCAACCCGGACAACGCGGAGGTGAAGCACATCGTGGATAATTTGACGGCGGGCAAGCCCGCGCTCGACGGCATTGTGCCGCCGGCGCCCCCGCCGGAGAAAAGGAAAGACGCGCCGGTAAAGGAAAAAGAACAGAAAAAATGATACTGTGGCGCTTCCGGAAGATAGGATTTCTGCAAAATGAAATTGCGGGCGTGCACGCGGCCGCACTCATTTTGGGCGCAGCCGGCTTTGCGAGCCGTCTCCTAGGCGTGGTGCGCGACCGGCTGCTCGCAGGGCGCTTCGGTGCGGGGCGGGAGCTGGACATTTACCATGCGGCGTTCAATATCCCTGATTTCATGGCGACGCTGTTCCTGCTCGGGGCGGCGGCGGCGGCGATCCTGCCGGTGTTCCAGGGATACGCGGAACGCGACGAAAAAAAAGCGCGGCAATTCATTGCGGCGCTGGCTGCGCTTTTCCTCATCGGCAGCGTAGCCGCGGCCGCGGCTGCATTTTTCATGGCGCCGTATGCCATGCGGTTTATCGTCCCGGGCTTTGGTTCCGTGGACCGGGCGCGTACCCTGCTCCTGACGCGCGTGATGCTTTTGTCGCCCCTCCTCCTCGGGCTCTCGGGGATTTTTTCCGTGGTGGTGCAGTCGCGCAGGCGCTTTTTTATTTTTGCACTGGCGCCGATTTTTTATAATCTGGGCATCATGTTCGGGATTATCGCGCTCGTGCCGGCGATGGGGATTGCGGGAGTTGCCGCGGGCGTGGTGATCGGCGCCGCACTGCATATGGGATTGCAGGCAGGATCATCCGCAGCGCTCGGGTTCGGGCCGGATTTTTTCCAAACGATCGCGCATGTGCGCGAGCGAATCGCTCTGCTCGGCGCAGATATTGGGCGCGTTGCGGCGGTTGCAGTGCCCCGGGTGCTTGCGCTCTCGCTGGGACAGCTGACGCTGATGGCGTTGGACGCGATGGGATCCATGCTTGCGCCCGGGAGCGTTGCGGTGTTGGGATTTGCGCAGAATCTCTATTTTGTTCCGGTGGGAATTTTCGGCGTCAGTTACGCGACGGCGCTGTTTCCGCGGCTCGCGGCCGCTGCCGCGAGCCGCAGGAGCGAGGACTTCTTCCGTGATCTTTCCGGAGGCGTCCGGAGCATTTTATTTTGGGCCGCGCCCGCATCGGTCCTTTGCATTGTGTTGCGCGCACACATCGTGCGGCTCGCGCTGGGTGCGGGCATATTTTCCTGGGACAATACGCGCCTCACCGCGGCAATGCTCGCGGCGCTGGCGCTTGCCATGATTGCCGGCGCCGCCCAGACGCTGCTGGTGCGCGCGTTTTATGCGATCGGCAATACGCGCCTTCCGCTCGCGGTCAATGCGGCGGCGGCATTTGTTTCCATCGCGCTTGCGCTTTTTTTCGTCCGCGCGCTTGCCGCGCCCACGCTCTTGGGCGGGTGGCTCGCGATGATGTTCCGGATTGCGGATGTGCCGCATCCGGAAGCGGTGGGGCTCGGCCTCGGATTCGCGGTGGGGCTCCTGCTGGATGTCGGGCTGCTGTATTTGCTTCTGATGCGTTCGGCCCGGAGGGCGCTTGGCGGATTTCCGGCGCCGATGGCGGCTGATACGGCAAAAATTATCGGTGCGGCTGTCGTTGCAGGCGTCGTCGCGTATCTCGTGCGCGCGAGTTTTTCGGATGCGCTGCCGCTGATCACTTTTGCCCGCGTGTTGGGACAGGGGGCGGCCGCGGCCGCGGCAGGCATAGGTGTCTATTGGGCGGCGCTGGCCTGGCTGGGGAGCGAGGATCTGGAGGCGCTCCGCCGCGCCGCGGCGCGGCGCCTCTTCTCCATCGGCGTACTGCCGAGGGAGTGGGATGGAGAACTGAAGTAAATCCTAATGTCCAAACTCCAATGTCCAGAACCATTTTTGGGCATTGAGTCATTGAAGCATTCATTTGACATTGGGATTTGGACAGTGGACATTTTATTCTGACTGATATGGATATCCGCAACTTCGTCATCATTGCGCACATTGACCATGGCAAGTCCACGCTCGCGGACCGGCTTTTGGATATGACCGGGACCGTGGAAAAGCGCAAGATGCGCGAGCAGTATCTTGATATGAATCCTTTGGAGCGCGAGCGCGGGATCACGATCAAGATGCAGCCCGTCCGCATGGTTTGGCGGATGCCAAACCATGCCAGTTGCCAGTTACCGGTTATCAGTAGTCAATCAAATTCAGAATATATTCTGAATTTGATTGATACTCCGGGGCATGCGGATTTTTCCTACGAGGTGTCGCGCGCGCTTGCGGCGGTGGAGGGCGCGATTTTGCTCGTGGACGCGACGCAGGGCGTCCAGGCGCAGACGCTTGCGAATCTGCATATTGCCGAGCGGGAGAAAGTGAAAATCATACCGGTGATCAATAAGATTGACTTGCCGTCGGCGGAGGTCGTAAAGACCGAAGAAGAAATAGTGCGCCTCCTCGGAGGCGCTGCCGAGGAGATTTACAAAATTTCCGCCAAAGAAGGCATCGGCATTGCCGAGCTCCTTGCGGCGGTTATCGACAAAGTGCCGCCGCCCCAGACGGATAATCAATTATTAGTTATTGATAATCAGCAGCAGCTTCGCGCGCTTGTCTTTGACTCAAAATACGATCCGTATCTCGGGGTGGTGGCGCACATACGGATCGTGGATGGCGCACTGAAAAAAGGCGAGCGTATTTTTTTCATGGCAAGCGGGGCGGACGCCGAGGCCGTGGAGGTCGGCGTGTTTTTACCCGAACGCAGCGAGGTCGCGCAATTATCCGCCGGGGAGATTGGGTATGTCGCGACCGGCTTGAAGCAGCCCGCGGCGGTGCGCGTCGGCGACACCATCACCGGCGCGGACTCACGCGGACTTCACGCAGACCAACGCGGAAGATTTCCGCGTGAGTCAGCGTCGAGCCGGCATAAATTCGCGATCCAACCTCTGCCCGGGTATCGGGAGCCGGCGCCGATGGTGTTTGCCTCTCTTTTTCCCGAAGATCAGCACGAGTACGAGATGTTGCGCGACGCATTGGGCAAATTAAAACTTGAAGATGCCGCGGTTACATTTGTGCCGGAAGACGCCGGGGCCCTAGGTAGGGGATTTCGCGCCGGATTTCTCGGGTTGCTCCATATGGAAATTATTGCCGAGCGCATCCGGCGCGAATATGGCGTGCGGCTGGTACTGACGCGCCCGTCGGTCGCGTTTCGCGTCGTGACGCGCGCGAGGAGCGAAGGAGTGATGGTGTATTCCGCGGCGCGCCTGCCGCCGGCGCAGGAAATCGTATCCATCGAGGAGCCGTGGGTGCGGTGCGAGGCGATTGCGCCTGCGGCGTATCTGGGGACATTGGCGGGATTGATCAGCGAGGCGGGCGGGGCCATGACCGGGACAGAGACGCTTGCGGGCGACCGGCTTTTGGTTTTGTTTGAGGCGCCTCTGCGCGAGGTGATTATCGATTTTTACGACAAACTAAAAAGCGCGTCGCACGGGTTTGCTTCTTTTTCGTACGAGCCCGCCGGGGAGCGGCCGGGAGACCTGGTGCGGCTGGATATTATTATTGCTGACGAGATGCAGCCGTCGCTCGCCGAGATCGTGCTGGCTCCCGCGGCATACGCGATCGGCCGCGCACGGCTTGCCGCGCTCAAGGTATTGCTGCCGGCAGAGCTTTTCAAGGTTGCGTTACAGGCCACGGTGGCGGGGCGCGTGATTGCGCGGGAGACGATTGCGGCGGTCAAAAAAGACGTGACTGCGCATATGTACGGCGGCGACCGGACGCGCAAGATGAAGCTTTGGAAAAAACAGCAGAAAGGGAAAAAGCGCCTGCAAGAGACCGGGCGCGTGGCGATTCCGCCCGAGATATTTTTCAAATTGCGGTAACGCTGCCGCTATTGCCTGAAGTTGCATAGCACGATACTCGTGGGACAATGTCCCAAAAGTGTCGTGCTGGCGAGCAAACGCAATTTCGGTAGCGGTTATCGCCCGCCGCCGAGGAAGAGCGGCAGGAGCAGATATGCCACCATGGAAATCGTGGCGATGGTCGCGATGCCTATCCAGATGATATTGAGTTTTTTGCGTTTAGCGAACATACGGGTATCATAATCCCTATGGGGGGGAAAATCAAAGCATCATTGCCGTTGAACATCTTGATTGCGCTGGGCGCTATCGGCGCATTGGGCGGATTGTCGGGGATCGTACGGGAGACGATTGGGCTGCGGATGGAATATGTGGCGGCGCAGGCAAAGATCGAGGCGCTGCAGAGCGAGCGCGCACGCCTTGAGGCGCGTCTTGCGGAGCTTGCAACGCCCGATGCCATTGAACGAGAAGCAAAAGAAAAATTCAACCTCAAGAAAAAAGGCGAAATTGCCGTCGTAGTTTTGCCGGAGAAATTCGGGATTCCCACCAAGCCCGAAGGTGGAGCATGGGAGAGGATAAAAGATTTTTTCAGACGGGCGGCAAGCAGTTTTTTGTTTTGGTAAGACGGCGCCGCAATGTTGTGCGGCTTCTTTTACACTTACCATGCGATCGCATGGTAAGTGTAAAGCGCAGTTTTGTTACAAATCAGAGGAATGTTTTTGCGATTTGTTCCGATTGCCGTGATGCGGAGTTGGAAATCCAGCGGATTTCCTCGTTTCTTTTCCACCAGCGCATCTGGCGGCGCGCGTATTTTTTCGTATCGCTGATGATGCGCGGCGCCAATGCGGCGCGCGGCGCTTTTTTGGCGATGACATCTAACGCGGCGCTATATTCGAATCCGAATTCGCGGATGCGTTTTTCGCTTACTCCCTGTTGCAGGAGTTTTTCTGTCTCGGCGAGGAGCCCCCGCCGCACCATGGCGCGGACGCGTCGTTCTATGTTCTGCGATAAAATTTCGTGAGGCGGCTTGATGCCGATCCAGAGCGCGTCGTATGCAGATTCCCGTTTCAATTCCGGCACGGCGCCGAGTGTGCGCGCGATTTCAATCGCGCG
>CAYIQI010000019.1:0-7682 GCA_964365545.1 uncultured Candidatus Saccharibacteria bacterium | reverse complement strand
TGTGCGAAAATAAGGATGACTCGCTTGTGGCATGAGGCGTTATAGAAATAAAAAATGCCGCTTGCGGGGTGCGCAAGCGGCGATAGGTCAACGAGCCACGCCAGATTTATTCTGACGGCCAAAAACGGAAGCAAAAAGGGATACCCTTGCTTTTGGAAAAAATTCCCCAACCAACCAACGAGAGAGGGCCTCCCACCAGCGAGAAAAGTGCAAAGAGGAATAGCCATTTGCGAAAGGGATCCTTCATATTGAGATATTCGGCCACATAATTTATATGCGCGAATGCGCATAACGCAGAGGCAAAATGTATAGCCGCAAGTATAACAATTTTCAATGATCTCTGATCTATTGCAAGCCATTCTTCCATTGTGATTTCCTCCGAAGAAACGGGGGTAGGGGTGCCAGATTGCATTGATGAAAGCATAGATTATTATGTCAAAAAAGTCAATACTACAATACATTTTAGCGATAATGGCGCGGGCAACGCTCTGGCGATATCGGCCCATGATCATAGGCGTCACCGGGTCTGTGGGCAAGACATCCACGCGACTTGCTATTGTATGCGTGCTTGCCAAGAAATACCGCGTGGCTACTGCGGAGAAGAACTATAATAACGAGATCGGTTTGCCGCTTGCGATTTTAGGCATACAACAATGCGGCAGGAGTATGTTTCGTTGGGGCGTGGCGCTCGCAAGCGCCGCGCTGAAAATAATCATTCGCGACCGCCGATACCCGGAGATTGTAGTGTTGGAGTACGGCGTGGATCGGCCGGGAGATATGGATTATCTCCTGCGGATTGCGCGCCCCGATATTGCCGTCGTGACGGCAATCGGGGATATACCCGCGCATGTGGAGTTTTTCAGCGATGCGGAAGAATTGATCGGGGAGAAATCAAAACTGGCTGGCGCATTGTTGCCTGATGGCACGGCGATTTTGAACCACGATGATGAGGATGTGTTTGCCATGCGTGAGAAGACAAGAGCGCGAGTGCTTACATTCGGCGCAGGCGATCATGCCATGGTGAGGATAACGAATTATAAATTGTTTGTCGCGCGGGATGCCGAGCACGGCGAAATACCCGAGGGGATTATATTCAAAATTTTCTACAATGGCAGTGAGGTGCCGGTGCGGCTTGACGGAGCGCTCGGTTTGCCATACGCGTATGCCGCGGCGGCCGCAGCCGCCGCAGGCATTGCCGTGGGGATGAATCTTGTTGAAATCGCCGAGGCGCTCCGTAGCTACCGCCCGCCTGCGGGCCGTATGCGTCTTATCAGAGGCAATAAGCATTCGCTGATTTTGGATGATACGTACAACGCCTCGCCCGAATCCATGCGCGCCGCGCTCGATACATTGAAACAGATTCCGGGTACGCGGAAGATTGCGGCGCTCGGGGATATGCGCGAGATCGGCGCCTATACCGAGCAGGCGCATCGCGCGATCGGGGATCGCGCGGCGGGATGCTGTGATTTGCTTTTGTGCGTGGGGCCTGCGGCAAAATTCATCGGGGATGAGGCGCGTAGCCGCGGTATGGCACCGGAGAGCATATTCGTTTTTGAGGACAGCCGAGAAGCGGGAAGAAAACTCGACTCCATGGTTCACGAGGGCGATGTGATATTGGTGAAAGGCAGCCAGGCAGTGCGCATGGAAAGGGCAGTGGAAGAAATCATGGCAGATCCGGAGCGGGCGGAAGGCCTCCTCGCCCGCCAAGAAGCATACTGGAATCTATAATATTTTGGAGTGAGGGCATCTTGTTTTGATTCCTATCATGGGGTATATATAAGAAATGCTCCTATCGTCTAGCCTGGTCTAGGACGCCAGGTTCTCATCCTGGTAACCCGGGTTCGAATCCCGGTGGGAGCGAACGAAGTGAGATTCCACAGCGTGCAAACTGCTTTGCACGCGTCGGGATTCGAAGGGTGGACCCGTGCCGCCGCAGGCGGCGGGAACACCCAGGGATTTCCGAGGGGGAAATCGAATCCCGGTGGGAGCGCAACGATAATCGTCATTTTATCAAATATATGAATGCAAATTTTTCGCGGGAAGGGCGTGCATCTCCCCAAGACGCGGATGTATCAGCATCCGAGAGATCGCTTGAAAAAAATCGGGAACATATTTTTCGATCCGTCGTCACCCAAAAATTATTGGATGAAGTGACGGACGCGCTTGCGAATAATGATTTTTCCGATGATGAGATTACCCGTTTTGAAAAACAACTGCGGACATTGCCGGAAGATAGGGTACTCGGTGTGCTTGCCACTCCGTACGAACTAAAAGATACCGTGTTTGGCAATGCTAAAAAAGAAGGCGTGATGCCCGAGATGCTTGTCAAGCAATTGGATCACAGCGCCCAAACATATGGTTTTACCGTTGGCTACCACATTTCCCGTTCGCGCCTGCCGATAACTCATGACCCCGAAAATCCCGCTCGAGAAGTTTGGAATATTGCGGGCAATGAGCTGGATGACCGCGATGATAGGAAAATGGCATATTATAGTTTGGATTATAAAAATCTATTCCGCAAAAATCGCGGCACATTCCTGTACTTGGTGCGTGCGGAGCTGGGTCCCGCGACCGCGTATAAGCGTGACTTGAAAAATAATTGGGGGCGGGCGCCACAGCTTTCTGTAATTGCCGAATTCAATCTCGTGGATGTGGAAGAAAATCTCAGGGAGTTATTGCAAAAGAGTGAAAAAGAAGAGTAGAACTTTGAGATGGGTTCTAGGATGTGAAAAATCCCTCGCGGCGCGTATACGCGCTACGAGGGATTACATTATCGCATTGTGGCATAGGTGATCCACAAATGCTTCGTGAGCGCGGCAAAGCCGCGCTCATCCATTTCTCTTCCCACCCACGCAGTCAGATCGCCATCTTTGGCAAAAAGTCCCTTAATCAGCAGGGCGAGCTTCGCCGCAGTGGGGTGGTCAAGAAATCTCTGGCTCCGGATGGTCCCGCGAAGCAACATATTCGCAAAGATAATGTCGCTTGCGGAGAACACGCCATCAGTATCCATATCAATGGAGCCATGAAATACAGACAATAATATCCCGGTAAGAACCTCTGTGATATTATCCACGAATTCCTTCCTTGTCCTTGTGTATTTGCGTGTGTTTTGGTACGACCTTCTATTATACAGATAATGAGAGATTTTGCAAGCGCTTCTCTATGTCTTATCGGAGAAGCCCTACTTTTTCGTACACATCGTGGAGGGTTTTTTCGGCGATTACATGCGCGCTCTTTGCGCCATCAGCCAAGATTTCTTCGGTGGATTTATCATCAGATGAAAGTATGCGATACCTTTCTTGGATGGGTGCCAATTTCTCTATGAGCAATTCCGCGAGATCGCGTTTGAAGTCCGCATAGCCCCTACTCGTCCATCGGGTTTCAATTTCTTTGAGCGGTATAGCGGAAAATGCCTGATAAATCCGCATGAGGTTGGCAATAGTGGGTTTACCACCCTCGTCGTAGACGATTTCCGAACCCGAATCAGTGACCGTGATTTTTATTTTGCGCCGTATCTCGTCTGGTTCGTCCAAAAGTGAAATATAATTATTCGCGCTTGCCGCGGACTTGGACATTTTTTTGGTAGGATCGTCCAGTCCCATAATCCGCGCCGTATCTTTTGGGATCAATGCTTGCGGAATGGTGAAAGTATCACCAAAACGATTGTTGAATTTATTGGCAAGTGTACGGGTCAACTCCAGATGTTGCTGCTGGTCATCGCCCACCGGCACCACATCCGTTTGATACAGCAGAATATCCGCGGCCATGAGCACTGGATAATTGAAAAGTCCGGCAAGGTTCCCCGCATCTTCTTTTTTGTCTTTGTACTGCGTCATGCGCTCAAGCTCGCCGAGGGGCGTGATGGTATTCAAAATCCACGCAAGCTCGGCATGCGCCGGCACATGGGATTGGACGAACAACACGGATTCTTCCGGATTGATTCCGCACGCAATTAAAAGCCGCGCCATGCGGAGGGTGTTTTCGCGAAGCGCAACCGGTTCCTGCGGCACGGTGATGGCGTGGAGGTCTACGATGCAGATAAGGGATTGATAGGTTTTTTGCAGTTCCACCCATTGTTTGATCGCACCGAGATAATTCCCGATATGCACATTGCCTGTCGGCTGAATCCCGCTAAAAAGTATTGGTTTTTTCATAATATTAAGTAAGACGGGCTCGCTTGACGCATTGATTATGCATCAAGCGAGTCACTCTGTTCTTCCGCACAATGTGGAGGCATGGATACAAATTCCCGAAGCGACGAGGCAGGGAGACCGGGGCTCCACTCTTTTTGCATCCGCAAAAAGAGTGGAGAACACGGAGGGTTCCCGCCTCCAAAGCGAGGTGAATTTGTCCATGCCGCAACCCTTGGGCGGAGAGGAGAGTGGGGAGCGACCAACACTATACTTCAATCACCACCGGCAGGACCATCGGTCTGCGTTGGGTTTTCTGGAACAGGTATTGGCCTATCTCCTCGCGCAGATTATCCCGCACATGCGTCCAGTTGATGGGGCGGGCGCGGCCGACAGTCGTATCCTCCACGATCTTGCGTGTTCTCTGGCGCACATCCTTGAGCAAGTCCTGGGATTCTTTGAGATAAATAAATCCGCGGGAAATAATGTCCGGACTCGTGCGCACGCGCCCGGTGTGGGCATCCACTATGGCAATAATAACAAAAATCCCGTCGCCCGCCAAATGCTGGCGGTCGCGCAGCACGATTTCTTTGACATCGCCGACGCCCAGGCCATCAACCATGACATAATCAGTCGGCGCGCGCTCGGATAATTTTTTGATGTCGTTGCGGCCCACGCTCACGATCTCCCCATCCTCGGCGATAATGGCGTGCGCTACGGCTATGCCGGTTTCCACCGCAAGCTCCGCGTGGAGCTTAAGCATGAAATAGGTTCCGTGGATCGGCATAAAGAACCGCGGCCGCGTCAGCTCGATCATCTGTTTGAGTTCATCGCGCTTGGCGTGGCCCCCGGCGTGGATGTCCATGGTGGCGTAGTGGTACACTTTGGACGCTTTTTTGAACAAGACATCTTTGAGGCGCTGGACCGTGGCTTCGTTGCCCGGAATAACCGAGGAAGAAAAGATGACCGAATCGCGCGGCTTGAGCGAGATGGTTTTGTGTTCGCCATTGGCAATACGCATGAGTACCGCGCGGTCCTCGCCCTGCGCGCCGGTGCACGCGATAGTGACGCGCTCATCGGGATAATTATGAAGCTCCTTTGCCTCTATGAGCGTGCCTTTTTTGACCGAAAGATACCGGAGCGCAGTCGCCACCGCAACATTTTCTTTCATGCTGTGCCCCTCTATTAGTACCTTGCGGTTGTATTTTTCCGAGAGCCAGATCAATTGCTGGATGCGCGTCAGGAGCGACGCAAAGGTCGCGGCAATAATCCTGCCTTGCGCGGCTTTGAAAATCTCTTCCAGGGATTTTTGCACATCCGCTTCGGATATTTGCCTGCCCGGGATTTCGGCGTCCGTGCTCTCGGAGACCAGTAGGAGCACGCCGTTGTCCCCGATTTGGGTGAGGCGCGGGATGTCTGCCGGGCGTTCGTTGACCGGCGTGTGGTCAAACTTCCAGTCGCCGGTGTGCACTACCGTACCTATCGGGGTTTTGAGGACCACACCGACAGAATCCGGAATATTGTGGTTGACATGGAAAAACTCCACGCCGAATGAGCCGAGCTGGACTTTTGATTCCGGCGTGACGACATGGATTTCCGGTTTTCTGGCGCGGGTGAATTCTTCCTGGCGTTTGAGGATCACGCCGCGGGTAAGCGCGGTCGCATAAATCGGCGGATTGCCGAGCGCGTCCAAGAGGTGCGGGATTGCGCCGATGTGGTCATAGTGGCCGTGGGTAATCACGATGCCGCGGATGCGGTCGCGCCGCGGCCGCAGATATTCGATATTGGGAATCAGATAATCAATCCCGGGCATATCCTCGTCCGGCCATTGGAGCCCCATATCCACAATGACAATATCGTCTTCATACTCGTAGATATAGCAGGAGCGGGTGACTTCGCCGCATCCGCCGAGTGGAATCACGCGCAGGCGCCCGGCCTCGCCCGGGGACAGGGCGATTTGCTGCGGCGGCAGAGATCCGCCGGCAGGACGGTGACGGTGTGCCTTGGCGCCATGCGCCAAGGCGCGCGGGGCGCCCCCGCGCCCGCGCACAGGAGCGCGCCGCGGGTGCGCGGGCGCATTGCGGCTCGGAGAAATTCGCGGCGCCGGCGCCGCGAATGGTTGTGCTCTTAACATAAAATAAGAAATAGATCCGAATTATCGCGCAAAATACGAATATGAAATATAAGTACCGCTCTTTAATCCGTAGTTAGAATAAATAAAAATAGACGAGATAAGGAGTGCAGTATTCTTGAATTAGTCCGAACCCCAGTAGTAAAGCAGAGCTTACTACGGGGCACAGCGCATTTCGCCGCCTGCGGCGGCGAGGAATTCCCCCCGCGAAAATTCGGAAAGGCGGCGGAGCCGCACCGCTGACAATTTCAAGTTTTTCTTTGGCGGCTTAATTAGTTCGTTGCCAATTTTCACCAGCGTTTGAACTCCGATAGATTATGCCATCCTCGCTAGAAGCAGTAAGTTCTTCGGGATTTTGAGGATTGATGGCAATGGCAGTAATCTTGATACCATTAAGACCGTCGAGTTTTTTCCAGTTTTCTCCAGCATCAATTGTTTTCCAAGCCCCAGTTTGTGTACCTGCATACATAACAGATAAATCTTTATGAATAGTAGCAAGTGTATAAACCGTGGTGTTGTCAAAAGCATTTGTTGTTTTTGTCCAGCCGCAAAAACAACTGAAAGATTGAAAAATGCCGTCAGCCGTTCCCGCCAAGAGAATGCCCCAATTATCCCAACCCATAGATTTGTCCATTGAAGTTTGTACGGCCATATAGGCAAACGATCTTACCCCCGGATTTTCGGGGCCATCATCCATGCGCTTCCAAGAAACGCCGCCATCTTTACTTTTGAACACGCCATTATCAACAGAATAAGCAAAAAGTAAATCAGGATTACGCTGATTAATTGCCAAGCCATGAATGTCTGTACCCTTTATTCCGTCGTCAGAATGCATCCATGTAATACCGCCATCAATACTTTTTATGACACCTAAATCATGTCCGCCAGCAAAAATTACTTTTCGGTTTCGGGGATCAACCACAATGCTCATCCAATCGTCAGCATTGACGCTTCCTTTCACAGAAACCTTTTGCCAAGTTTTGCCGCCATCATTGCTCTTGAATAGTCCGCCGTGTGTTCCTAAAAGTAAATTGTCCTCGGCGTCGTAGGTAATAGCATGGATATGTTGAGCTCCGGATATTACAGAATTACCAGAACTCTCCCCATCACTATGAGACATGACGGTTTTCTTAACCGAAGTATCCGCCGGAGTGTTAGCAGATTTATTGCTCACGCCCAAGAAATAGCCAACGACTATGGCACCAATAATAAAAACCGGGATTAACAATTTATTGTTCATATGATTAAAAATTTTTCTTCCCCAAAAATGCGAAACCGCCAATTCGTTTTTGCCCCCAAAATTGAATACCAATTAGTCGTCGAGCGCAGCGAGGCGAACCAAAACTCTTTGACTTTTCTCACTTGGTGCCGAGGGGGAGATTTGAACTCCCACGAGCTTGCGCTCACAGCGCCCTGAACGC
>CAYIQI010000018.1:0-8119 GCA_964365545.1 uncultured Candidatus Saccharibacteria bacterium | reverse complement strand
GTGGCAACCGCCTACTGCGCTCAAAGAAAAAATCAGCACTTCGCCTTGGGTCGCGGTCTCGGCAAAAATAGAATCCGAGCTCGGAGAACTCGCGCCTCAAGAGCGCACAGAATTTCTGGAATCGCTCGCCATTGAGAAAGGCGGGCTGGAACAGCTTATTAACGTGGGATACCGCGCGCTCGGGCTCATGACATTTTTTACCACTGGTGAGGATGAGACACGCGCGTGGACGATACCGCGCGGGGCATCCGCCCCGCGCGCGGGCCGCGCAATTCATTCTGATTTTGAAGAAAAGTTTATCCGATGCGAGGTGATCCAATGGGACAGATTGCTGGGAGCCGGTTCTTACGCCCGCGCGCGAGAACAAGGGCTCATCCGCATTGAAGGCAAAGAGTATGCGGTGCAGGACGGCGATGTGGTGGAGTTTAAAATTTAAGAGCCGCCGCGGACTTACCGCGACGGCTCACTCTATACTTTAAACCCCACTACTGCGTTAGACGCTCCAATGATAGATTTGCTTTTTTGGTATATCTGAGAATCTGTGTTGACAGATAAACCGCTCCCCAAAATATAAGGAATCCTCCTATTGAAGACAACCATAGCGATTCTGTCAGAACCACGATTTTGATTCCGACATACAGCGGACTCACTATAGATACTCCTAGAGCAGTAATAGTCCCTCCTAAAAGAACACTTGCCCTTACGAGATTAATCCCAATTCTCCGCCATACTTTCAAAGAATTTCTCATTACATTCTCCTTGTGGGGATACATCGTTCTGCACAGTGGGGCGCGAAATTCTTATGATAAAGATAAACCTAAATTATAATTCTGTCAAGTGTTGCGGATAATTCTGGCGTTTGGTATGATTTTGTTATGGACGCCAACGCGAAAAACTATGAGGCCGCGTATCTGCTGGCGCCGTCGCTGACCGATGAGGAGGCGTTGGCGCGCGCCGGTACCCTGTCGTCGCTGATTGAAGCGGATGCGGGTATAATCCGGCATCTGGAAACGCCAAAAAAACGCAAGCTCTCGTATGCGATCAAAAAACAGTCGAACGGATATTTTGGCTGGATTGTGTTTGGCGCGCCGCCCGCAGCTGTGGCCGGGCTCGCCAAAAAAATTAACACCATACCCGATGTCCTGCGCGCCATGATCGTGGAGCACGAAGTGGAGACCCGCCAGCCCTACATCCGGCCGCTGGTACCCCGTCCCGCGGCCGGCGCATCCGCGCCGAAACCAATCCCGCGCGAAGAGCAGAAGCCGGAAGAAAAACTTGATCTTGAAGCGCTGGATAAGAGATTGGAGGAAATTCTTGGCAAATGAACCTCAATAAAGTATTTATCCTCGGCAACATTACGCGCGATCCGGAAGTGCGGCAAACCGCAGGCGGTCAGGCGGTCTGTTCATTTTCAGTTGCGACCAATCGCCGATATACTGATAAATCAGGACAAAAACAGGAGCAGGTGGAATTTCACAATCTCGTGGCATGGGGACGAACCGCCGAAGTCATCGGGCAGTATCTGCGCAAGGGAAGTATGATTTTAGTGGAGGGGCGTCTGCAGACGCGCTCGTGGTCTGACCAGCAGGGTGCCAAGCATTGGAAGACCGAGGTGATTGTGGATGAAATGCAGATGGGACCCCGTAGCGGCACGGCGAGTCCCGGAGGCGGAAGCGCCAGAGGTGACTGGAATAAGCCCCAAGGCGACGAGACCAACCAGTCCTCTCCGGCTACGCAGGAGCAGAAATCCCCTGCCGAGGATCAAACGCCTATTATTGACATCGCCGACGACGGCGAGGAAATTGATGTAAAAGACATACCTTTTTAAAAAGACCTACTGCGTAATAATTTTCGTAGCGAAATGCTTATTTTTCGAGCGAAAACAACGAAGCGCAAGGAAGCGCATACAATGTATGCGTTGACGAGCGATGAGTTGTTTGCAGCCGAAAAATAAGCATTGCAGCAGAAAGGTTATTGCGCAGTAGGTCTAATATTTCGCATATGCAACGATCAGCCCAACAGATCAAACCAAAACAATGCCTTTTCTGTACGACCAACCGCGATGTCGTGGACTACAAAGACGCCCAAACCCTCCGGCAATTTATGAGCACGCAGGGCAAGATCTACCCCCGGCGCAAATCGGGCCTGTGCAGCCGCCATCAGCGCCGCCTTGCCACTGCGGCCAAACGCGCGCGGTACTTAGCGCTCGTGCCGTACACGACGCGCTGATCGAAAAATCCTCTTTAAGATCCCATCATCCTATCTTGACCGGAATAATCTCCGTTGAGAGACCGACTTCATTCCCCAGCCCAAAATGGTCGTCGGCGGAATCGGAGTTTTTGAGCATGAGCGTGAAGAAAAAGAGTTTGATTTGCGAGCGCCATCCGATGCCTCCCGCGGGAATGATGCGCTCATGCACGATCCGTATGAGCCATTGTCTTGCGTCCTCACTGATATGAATTCTGCGATGGTCCGCAAGGCCCTCCAGTATACGCTCCACATTGGGATTCTCCATAAACCCAAAATTTACATCCACCGCCATAATACTGCCATTGCCCCCCTCTTCCCAAAGTTTTTTTACCGCATACCGCTCTTCCCCGACATATGCGGATTTCTTGCCGACAACGGTCAATAGGATAAGGTGCCGCGGGAAAATGCCGTTGCGTTCCCAAAAGACCTGCAAGAGCGGCGGCACGCGATCGCGCACCGACGCCACCGAATGCGGGTTCATAAAGACGATTGATCGGGGCATAGTTGATGCGGCGGACCGGCGCAAAACAATTAATTCCCGCAGGGTCATTGCCGGGTATTCGGCAAACACGGCGGCAATGCGTTTTCTCCCCCATCGCCAAATATTCATGGATGCGAAAACCGCGAGTCCGATGCCGACCGGAATAAATCCGCCCCGGAAGAATTGAGGAGCGTTTGCCACAAAAAAAACGGCTTCTATGAATGCAAACGCGCCAAAGATGATTGAAGCGTAGAAGCCGGTCCATTGCCACAAGCCGTATGCCACCATAATCATGGCAAGCGAAGTTATCAGCATGTCCGTAGATATCACCAGGCCGTACGCGGGTGCGAGAGCCGCGCTTGAGCGAAAAATCAATACCAGAGCCACGCATCCGGCGAACAAAAACCAATTGATGAACGGCATATAGATTTGCCCTCTATGCTCCGCATGCGTATGCAATATACGAAGGCGGGGGAAAAGCCCCATGGCCGTTGCCTGCATCGCAAGAGAAAATCCTCCGGAAATTAATGCCTGGGACGCGATAATCGCCGCGGCAGTTGCCAAAATAATCATCGGGAAAAGCCAAAATTGAGGCACCATGCTGTAAAAAATATTCTGATTAATAACCGTGCCTCCGCTCATGAGATACGCCCCCTGGCCAAGATAATTGGCAAGGAGCGCCGGAAATACAAATGCGAACCATCCCATACGAATGGGCTTTTTGCCGAAATGCCCCATATCGGCGTAGAGCGCTTCCCCGCCGGTCACCGTAAGCATGACAGCGCCCAGCACCGGCAGGAGCCGCCAGAAAGAAACACTGCCTATAAATGCCGCGGCGTGCTTTGGATTGAGCGCCTGCAGTATTTCCGGATTTGCGGCAATCGCTTTTATGCCAAGTAATCCAATCGCGGCAAGCCACAACACGATAACGGGCCAAAATATCTTGCCTATTTTTGCGGTGCCGCGCCGCTGTATTGAAAACAAAAAAACAAGAACGGCGATAGTGATCGGCACCACAAGCGCGCCAAAGGAAGGCGCGGCAACCTTGATGCCTTCCATTGCGGATAATACGCTGATGGCAGGCGTGATAAGACCGCCCCCCAAAAGGAGTCCTGCGCCAAAGAGAAGCAGGATAAGCATCGCGCCGGTACCGCGCTGGCGTTCATTCTTGAGCAGGCCAAAAAGAGCGAATACCCCTCCCTCGCCGTCGTTGTCCGCGCGCAATACAAAAATCACATATTTAATCGCGACCACAATCGTAAGCGCCCACACCACCAAAGAAATGCATCCGTAGATGTTGGATGGCGTGGGCGCTACGCCGCCGCTCCCGAAGAAAATCTGATTGACCGCATACAACGGCGATGTCCCGATATCGCCGTATACTACGCCCAACGCCGCAAGCGTGAGTACGCCCAGTTTTTTATTCGCTCTAAATTTCTCCAGGAAACTACTCATTCCGCATTTTCCGGATCAGGAGATTTCATATGTCCGCGGACTTTTTTGACGATCTCATCATACATTTTAGGGTTTGCCTTGAGATAATTTTTGGCGGCGTCGAATCCCTGGCCGAGCTTGACCGCATCAAAACTCAAGAACGCGCCGGACTTTTTGACGATTCCTGCCGCAATCCCCACATTGAGGATATCCGCTTCCTGTGAAATGCCCTCGTTGTAATAAATATCGAACTCCGCGGTGCGGAAGGGCGCCGCGACTTTATTCTTCACTATTTTTATTTTGGTGCGGTTGCCGATAATCTCCTCTCCTTTTTTGAGTTGCGCCGACCTCCTGATGTCAATCCGCACCGAGCAGTAAAACTTGAGCGCCTTGCCGCCCGGCGTGGTTTCCGGATTGCCGTAGAAAATGCCGATCTGCATCCGGATCTGATTGATAAAAATAACCACGGTTTTTGTCTTGGAGACAATCGCCGTGAGTTTGCGCAGCGCATGCGACATGAGGCGCGCCTGCAGCCCCACATGTTGTTGGCCCATGTCGCCTTCAATCTCGGCGCGCGGGGTGAGCGCGGCGACCGAGTCAATGACAATGACATCCACGGCGTTAGAGCGCACCAACGCCTCCACGATATCAAGCGCCTGCTCGCCAGTGTCGGGTTGGGAAATCAAGAGATCGTCGATCTTGACGCCGATTCGTTTGGCGTATTCGGGATCCAACGCATGTTCCGCGTCTACAAACGCCGCCATGCCGCCTTTTTTCTGCGCTTCGCGGACAATATGCAGCGCCAGCGTCGTTTTGCCCGATGACTCCGGCCCGAATACTTCAATAATTCTCCCGCGCGGCACGCCGCCGACGCCGAGCGCCGCGTCCAGCGCGATGGATCCGGTTGGGATCACATCCACATCCACGCGCCGCGCCTCGCCGAGCTTCATAATCGCGCCCTCGCCAAACTTTTCCTGGATCTCCTTGACCGTTGACTCAAGTAATTTAGTTTTGTCCAGCTTATCTTTATCTTCTTTGTCTTTCATAAAAATAAAAGGTTACGATTTCTTTTAGAAAAAAAATACGGCTATTCCACCAAGATATTTCGCACCACGGTTTGTGTTTTGCCGAAACGATTGCGCGAGATGAAGCGCAATTCGTGCGCCCCGGGCGGCAATTCTATTTTCTCGTCAAAATTCCCCCGCTCATCAAGCGTAAGCTCTCTGCCGTTGACTGTCAAACTGCTTTCTTTTTCGGTTTTTCCGGCAACTCCCACGGTCGAGCCGGCAAACCCGCTCTTGTCCGCGGGCCGGTAAATCATAAGGCCGGGTGCTGCGACAAATCCAATCAGGCGTATACCTAGAAACGCGACCAGCAGCGCCGCCATGCCGATTGCCGCGCCGGCGCCGATGCGCCGCGGGGTCATCACAAATTGCCGGGGCCGCGCGACCGCGCGCGGCGCCGAGTGACTTATTTTCCCGTTGGTTCCGCACGCGCTATCCCACTCGCGGCCGCACGATGCAATCAGCGCATCAGCATCGATATCCTTAAATACGCGTGCCATGCGCCGCAGAGCGCCTTGCGCATACACTTTTGCCGAAAACGCGTGCCAGTCCCCATCCTCGAGCGCGCGCACATACCGCGAAGAAATTTTAATCTCCCGCGCCACTCCCTCCACACTCATACCGACTTGTTCCCGATACCGGCGCAGTTGCTCCCCGAGAGATAATCCCTCAAAATTGTCATGCAAATCATTCACCTTGCCTCATAGTATAGCAGAAACCAGGTCGCTGCCGAAACTTGACAGATAATTTACTCTATACTATTTTTTTCGACGGTTTCTTAGAGTCTGTGGGTTTAAAATTCGTCCCCCGGGCTCTCGCCGCTTCCCTTTTCAAATACTTCGCGGGGTTTGGCGCCGTCCTGCGGGCCGATGACGCCTCGCTGTTCCAAGAGATCCAATAATCGCGCCGCGCGCGCATAGCCCACGCGCAGGCGTCGCTGTAAATACGACGCCGAGGCCTTGCCCGCTTCCTTGACGAGCGCCCGCGCCTCATCATACAGCGCATCGTCATCTCCGGCATCGGTATCGTCCATGTCGCTCCCCTCCCCGATATCGGGTTTTGCCGAAAAAATATCTTCGTCGTGTTCCGCCGCCGGCAAAGCATCGCGCAGAAAGGCGACGACTTTTTTTACCTCTTGCTCGGACACATACGCGCCCTGCAATCGCCGTGGCCTCCCCGAATCTCCCGCAAGAAAAAGCATGTCTCCGTTGCCGAGCAGTTTCTCCGCGCCCGCGCTGTCGAGAATCGTCCGCGAATCAATCTGCGACGCGACCTGAAACGCGATGCGCGAGGTGATATTGGCTTTGATCAGCCCGGTAATCACCTCCACGCTCGGCCGCTGGGTAGCGACGACGAGGTGGATCCCGACTGCCCGCGCCATCTGCGCGAGCCGCACAATAGACGCTTCCATCTCGCGTGGAAACACGGACATAAGATCCGCGAGCTCGTCAATAATAATCACAATAGAGGGTAGCGGTTCCTGCTCGGATCCTTTGCCGATACGCGCGTTGAAGCTCCCAATGTCGCGCGCATGGCTCGCGGAAAGCAGGTCGTACCGGCGATCCATTTCTTTTGCGGCCCAGCGCAAGGCCTGGATAGTTTTTTTGGCGTCAGTGATCACGGGCGTGAGCAGATGCGGAATGTCATTATAAATGGAGAGCTCCACGCGCTTGGGGTCAACAAAAATAAATCGCAGGGTGTCCGGCCCGTTGCGATATAGGAGCGAGGTGACCAATGTGTGGATATTGACCGATTTTCCGGAGCCGGTAGATCCGCTCACCAGCAGATGCGGCATTTTGGCAATGTCGGCGTAGACCGGCGTGCCCGTCACATCGCGTCCAAGCGAGATCATCAAGGGATACGGCGCGTCCTGAAACGATTTATTTTCAATAAGCGAGCGGAGGCCCACCAAAGAAATAGAGCGATTTGGCACCTCGATGCCGACGAGGGATTTGCCGGGAATCGGCGCTTCAATCCGGAGCGGGTGCGCGGCGAGCGTAAGCGACAAATCGTTGTTCAGCCCAACGATGCGCGAGAGCTTCACGCCTTCTGCCGGACGCAGGGTGTATTGCGTGACCGTAGGTCCGATTGCAACCTCGCCCATTTCCACCATGATGCCAAAATTTTCCAAGGTGCGTTTTATGATGTTGGCGTTGGCGCGGATGTCGCCGGAGGAGGGCGTGCCCTTGTCGCCTTGTAGCAGGTCAAAGGGCGGCCGCTTGTATTTGATGCGGCGCAGTACGCTTTGGTTTAGTTTGCTCGGCGCTAAGACATCCGCATCCTCCGCTCCCGTCGATGTAATCTGTGATGTAGGTTCCGCCGATGCCGTATTCGTATCGGATCGCGCGGTAATCATGGCGCTCGCGGCTGCGAGCAGGGACGGCGCCTCGTTGGCGGAAGACGCAACCTCCGGCGTCCCCACTATTGGCTCCTCACTGCCGTCATCGTCATCCGCGCGCATTTTCTGCCACAGGACCGGAATATTGAATACCAGGAAAAGCGAGGCGATCAAAAACCCAGCCGCGATCAGAAGTCCCGCCCAAAAATCAAAAAGCCCGAGTAGGGGGTAGCTGACCGTCGCTCCCAGCGCGCCGCCGTTGCCCGCGCCGAAGAGTATATTAAAAATGCCGAGCGAGAAAACCAAAAACAATGCGCCGCCGATTACGGTCTCTTTGATCAGCTTGCGCTCGTGCGAGAAGAGAAATGAAAATCCGACGAGCAGGAGCATGATCGGCGCGAAAAAATACCCTTTGCCGAGCAGAAAATCAAGAAAACGGAAGAGCATCGCGCCCGCAACCCCGCCCTTACCCACATAACTCAACAGTAAGAGCGCTGCCGCGACAAAAGAGCCAATGGCAAATATCCCTTTTTTGGTCTGGTGGTGGATGCC
>CAYIQI010000017.1:0-8206 GCA_964365545.1 uncultured Candidatus Saccharibacteria bacterium | reverse complement strand
GTGCGCTCCTGAAATGAAAAGCCAAGGGCTTTTCACTTCTCTCACTCGCTAGGCAATAAAATTTAGGGAATGGGAACGGATTTTGGTTGCGGCCGATACAGTTCCGGATCAATCGTACGGGAGAAACACGCGCGTCCCGCGCTATGGAGCCAATTATCATTTTCCGATAAGCCGCCGTATGGCTTGACCGGGTATGCGGCTGTAAAAATCGGCGCCTCCGCAGATGACCGATTCCCTATGCCTGATTGTGCGCTGTCCCTATTGAACACCGCGCACAGTTCAAATGAAAGTTTGCCGCCTGTCCGGTACTCGTAAGGTTGCGCGGTTGCAGGATCCAGCGGCGCTGAAAACCCGCTGATGCTGTCTTTGAGCGCGTCGAGCGTATCCGGCAATTTTTGCTTGAGCATCCAGTAATTGATTATTTGGCTTTGCAAAACTTGTATATTCTGAATGCGCTGCTCGTCAAAGCGGCGCGCCCGCTGGGTCGCGGGCGAGCCCACCACAAAGAATCCCGCGACGAGCGATGCGAGGACGATTGCCGCGGTAGCGCTCGCCGCAATGCGCGGGAGGCGCGAGCGCGCGCCTGCAGACATACGCAAATCCCACAGGTAATACCCGAAAACCGCAACGGCAGCCGCAAGGACAACGAATACTTTTAGGATAAACGGGGCCGTGAGATCGCCGCCGAGGAAATTATAAATAAGCATGATAAGATCAACGATGATGGTGATCGCCGAGATGAAAAGCGTAAAATAAATCAGCCATTTGCGGAGTTTGAACTCGCGCAGGCCGGGCGCCGCAATCATATCGCGGCCAATGAGCCAAGAAAGGAACAGATAGACGGGAAATACAATGAGGAGTGTTGCTTCAGACCTGCGGACGGCATCCAGTATCCCCGAGTAATAATGCACAAGCGCATCCGGAAATGCGGCGTCAATGTATTGGAACATGAGCGTCAGAAAAGCCGCCACGCTCGCATACAGCGTGGCAATCATAAGCAGATGCACAAATGCGTCCCGCGGCAGATTACGGTGTGATGATTCCATGACAAAAGTATATCATGGCGCGTGTTACTTTGTAAAAGCAGTTTATCCACCAACGCGGTAAAGCGATTGACCGCTTATTGTTTCGGTTTTATAGTGGGAATATGCGGACGCGAATTATCATCCTTGCCGCGGGCAAGGGCACGCGCATGAATCATACGGACATCCCCAAGGTCTTGATCCCTTTTGAGGGCAAGCCGATGATCCGGCATCTCTTGGATACGGTCAAAGAATCCGGCGTGGACGGCCGGCCGATTATTGTGACGGGGTATCAGGCGGAGCTCGTGGAAAAAACACTGGGGGATGCGTATGACTATGTGCGCCAGGCCGAGCAGCGCGGCACCGGGCACGCGGTGCAATGCGCAGAAAAACTGCTTGCGGGAAAAGCGGATCAGATACTGGTGCTCTACGGCGATCATCCGTTTGTCAAAGCATCTACGATTACCGCTCTCCGCGCGCTCCACGAGCGGGAACGCTGTCCCCTGTCCCTGATGACTGTGCGCGTTGAAGATTTTGACGGATGGCGGGCGCCCTTTGCTGATTTCAGCCGGATTATCCGCGATGATCGCGGCCGTATTGTCGCGGATGTTCAAGTACGGGATGTAACGCCGGAACAGCTCGCCATCCGCGAGCTCAACCCCGCATTTTTTTGTTTTGACGCCGCATGGCTATGGCCGCATCTGCGATTGATAACCGACCACAATGCAAAAACCGAGTATTATCTGACGGATCTGGTCCGCATGGCAATTGATGAAGATGCGTGCGTTGCTTCTATGGAGATTGAGCCCCGCGAAAGCATCGGCCTTAATACCCCGGGGCATTTGGAGCTTGCGCCGCGTCGATTTACGGACCCGTCCGCCGCTCAATGAATCGCCGCGCGGCGGCGAGATTCGGCACAATCGCGTCCGCACGCGCGCTCCGCTCCTGCTCTTTTCGCCGCACCATTTGGAGAACAAGAATGTGCGGAAAGTTTTGTTTTACGGCATCAACCATATGCTTGGTGTCATCTATGAAAACGACCTGCCGCGCCGCCGCGGCTTTTATGATACGGCGCAAGGGAGCTACTTTGTCGGCCGTATCCGCAACGATAGCGGGCTTGCAAAATCTTGCAACGCCGCTTGCGCGGACTTTTACTTTTTGGAACTTATTGCCGCGGGAGAGAAGCGCCGTTCGCTCTTTCCTTGATCGCCAGTAATGGAGGAACGACAGAGTATCGGCATAAAAATATTCTCCGGCATGGGCGAGCAACTCCTCTATGCCCCGTTCAATGCGGGAGAGCTGCAGTGTCGGGATATGTTTTTTTATGAGCATGATATGCAAATCATGGCGATAGCCGCCATGGTGGAGCGCACGCGATTCGGCGTATGCGGCTCGATGGATACGGCGCGGCACGCCGTGGCGCGCAAATAAGCGTTCATAATCGCGCTTGAAGCGCGTATCATTGAAAAGCACGCCGTCGAAATCCAATACCAAAAGGAGAGGCGTCATGCGCGTGTGAGCATAAGCCGGTAAGGATTGGTCTCCCGTTTCTGAAATCCGAGCGATTGGTACAGGCGGTTTGCCGCGATGCGGCCGGGATTACTGGTGAGTTCCAGCATCAACATGTTGCGGCGCCTGGCCTCGGCGATCAGGCGCCGCATGAGACCGCGGCCAATACCCATGCCGCGGACCTGCGCATTCACGACCACATCTTCCACCATGCCGTAGAGGCCGGACGGCGTGAGCATGGCGATAAGCGTAGCCATCCCGACAATAGATGTGCTGTCCCGCGCGGTCAGGATAAAATTGTCGGGATTGCGGACTGCGCGCGCCATTACCGCCGGCGCGTATCGGTTTTCTGCGGCGTTGCCGACGAGCTGACCGACCAGAGTGCGGATGTCGCGGTGCGCGGCGCGATCCATTTTTTTTAGCCGCGCGTATGTTATTTTTGTCGCGGGAGAGACCGGCATCTTCATGATCTTCATGAAATTAATTTCCAAATTATTTTTGCGGTTTTGTCGCTATCGTGTCGTAGGGTGCTTCGCGCGAGGGCATCGCCCGCAACACGCCGCACGATGCGGCGCGAAAGCATATCTCCTGCGATCACCTCCACACCCATCGCGCGAATCGTCGCGAGATCCAGCGCTACCGGCTCCGCGCCCTGTTTTTTGTAATGCGCGAGCGACGGCGCGTCCGGCTTTTTAGTATTTACGAGCGCAATATCCGGCAGGCAGGGGGCGCCCTTTTGCGAAAGATATTCGCCGATGACGCGGACAAAATCCGATGCAGAAAATCCGTCTGTCTGTCCGGGCTTGGTCATAATGTTGGCGACTACTATTTTTTTGGCGGCGGATGCGCGGATGCGCTCGGTAATACCGCGCGGCAAGAGGTTTGGCAGAACACTGGTATACAAATCCCCCGGACCAAACACAATGGCATCCGCCTGCTCAAGCGCTGAAAGCACGCGCGGGTTTGCCGGCACGGAAGGCGCCAGTTTCAGACCCGTGATGCCCGTCGTATTTCGCCGCGTCGGCTCGTCAATGTTATGCTCGCCTGATACTTTGCGGCCATTTGCATATGTTGCGGAAAGCGCTGTCGGACTCATTGTTACCGGCAAGACCGCGCCACGGACATTGAGCAATGTCCCCGCGACGGCAATCGCTTTTTCAATAGTGCCGGTTGTTTTTTCAAGCCCCGCGAGGATGATATTGCCGACCGTGTGTCCGGCAAGCGCGCCGCGGTCAAACCGGTATGAGAAAAGATCGCGAATGGTATCATCAGTATACGAAAGTCCTACGAGGCATTGGCGAATATCGCCGACTGGCATCACCCCCAGATCCCGACGCAGGACACCCGTAGAGCCGCCGTCGTCCGCCGAAGAAACGATCACCGTGTTGTTGCTCGGAAACTTCCGCAGTCCGGCAAGTAGTGTAAATGTTCCGGTCCCACCGCCTATGATAGCAATATTCTTCATAAGTTTTTTTGAGTTTTCCACAGATACCCTTGACTTATTCTGTGGACTTGTTATCATTCAATTACATTCGGGATTTTCCCGCGACCGCCACCCGCAAGGGTGGCGGAACTTTTTTATCCATATAACCGCATCAGTCCTGCTTTGATACGCTTGAAATCGGCATCATCCACCTGACCAATCTTTGAATATAAACGTCTATAGTCAACTGTCCGTATCTGGTGGAGGCATACATACTCATCTACCCCGAGATGGCGCACATGGACATACCATGTCCCTTCTTGTAATTTGGTTGTCGTCGGTGCGACGAGATAAAATCCGTGCGCAAGTTTTTTCAGGATAATCGCCGGGCGCGTAAATTTCGCGCTCTTGCCGTTTATTTCTGAGCCGATATTCTCGCCGAAACTCACCCACCACATATCACCCTCCGAGACCAACGGCGCATTATGATTTTGGTCGTGTAACCGCTCTTTTAATCGTATCCATTCGGTAAATCTCTTGATTATGGACGGCATATGTTTCCAAAGTGATAATTCCCTACCGCTGATTTTCCTTTGAATTGTAGTGTTGCCATAGTTTTATAATTCTTTCTTAAATGTTTTTAGCCAGCTATTAAGATCGGTCAGTGCATTATTTTGACTTTCGGTAAATAGCTTTTGCACATCGACATCGAGCTTAAGATTTTTTTGGTATAGAATTAATCTGCTTTTGAGCGCATCGATCATTTTCACGCCATCTGTGCCCGTCAATTGGTTTTCCTTCAAAAGTGAATCTATATTGCGCATCTTCAATAAATTTTGGTGAGCTATGTAATCATGCCTCAGGTTTAATATTTTTTTGCGAATCTCATTTAATTCTTTGTAATTAATTTTTTCGTTATTAAATGTTTTCCCCAAGCCGTCGCTGAACGGCCTCCCCAAATTTTTTCCCCTGTCGTAAAGTATTTTTGCTAATCCAAGTAATGCACCTGATTCTAAGCTGATAAGCAAGACATTCCAAGTTATCCTGTTTGCTTCGTAGGCGTCGTGATTTACCCTTTTGTGCAAATAAGCGTGGAGTAGAAATTGCCTATATGTAAACAAGAAATCTCGAACTATATTTTCAAAATCGGTTTTCGTAAACATTTTCATTTCGTTTTTGCCTTATTCATAAACCGCTTGAACTCCGAGCAATAACGGCAAATTTTTCTCCCACTTCCGCAAACGCATTGAGGGCGCGGTCAAGGTGATCGCGCGTATGCGCGGTAGAGATCTGGACGCGGATGCGGGCTTTTCCCATCGGTACCACCGGATAGGTAAATCCGCGGACATAAATCCCCCGCTCGCGCAGGGCGGATGCCATGTCCACCGCGAGTTTTTCATCGCCCAGCATCACGGGCGTAATCGGGTGCTTGCCGTCTCCGCCGAGCGTAAATCCCAATCGCATCATCGCATCCCGGAAATAGCGCGTATTGTCTGCGAGGCGTTGTCGGGCAGACGATAATTCTCCATCAAATGATTGTAATACGGCGAGCGCCGCCTCGGCAATCGGCGGCGGCACGCTGTTGGAAAAAAGCGCAGTGCGGCTGCGCTGGCGCAGATACTCTATAATTTCGCGGCGTCCCGCGGTAAATCCCCCGCCCGCGCCCCCGAGCGCTTTGCCGAATGTCGAGGTCAGAATATCTATGCGGCTCATCAATCCCTCCACGCTCCCCCGTCCGCGAGCTCCCAGTACGCCACTGCCGTGCGAATCATCCACCATGACCATGGCGCCGTAGCGATCCGCCAGATCGCAAATGGCAGTGAGCGGCGCGGTATCGCCGTCCATGCTGAACACGCCGTCGGTTGCAATGAGCGTGCGCCGCCGCTCGCCCGCGGCTTGCAGTTGTTTTTCCAAATCCGTCATGTCCGCGTGCCGGTAGCGAAATCTATCGGCTTTGCACAACCGCACGCCGTCGATGATGGACGCGTGGTTGAGCTCATCGGAAATAATCGCATCGCCCTCTTTAAGCAATGTCTCAAAAAGTCCCGTGTTCGCGTCAAAGCACGAGGTATAAAGAATCGCGTCTTCCGTACCGAAAAAATCGCTCACGACTTTTTCAAGTTCCTTATGAATAATGGATGTGCCGCAGATAAACCGTACGCTCGCCATGCCGAATCCGTATTTCTCCATACCGGCAATCGCCGCAGATACGACAAAATCGCTCGCGGCAAGTCCGAGATAATTATTGGCGCAAAAATTGAGCATGGGCACGCCGTCAATCACGACTTCGGCTCCCTGCGTGCCCGCTAAAACACCCTCTTCTTTATAAGTGCCCGCGTCCCGCATTGCCTGCAACTCGTCTATAAATTGTTGTTTTACTCCAGCAAACATAAAAATCTAAAATTAAATCCAACGACCAAAACGCCGAGAGGCGTTGCCGTATATCAATACCTTATCGTTAAATTTCTTAGTCATAGGAATTTTCTCAAATAATACTTCCATCGCTTTTGGTTTTATCATATTAAATCGCATCTCTCTGTAATGTATTGCGCTATCATTTCTCATTTCTAACTCACCGAGATTTATACCGTTGTATCGGAACAAAACCTTCTGCTCTGGCATTTGGCCCTCGGAGATTGCTCGCGAATTGCAAACTTCCAAATTATCGCCAAGCATATCAACGACATCTTTGTTTAGGAAAACATGAAATACCCCGTTTTCTTTTACAGTTAAATAATTCACCTCACCTCCATTGAATAAAGATTTATTCAAAAATGCTTTTAGTCGTGGACGCTCAAGTAATTTCTCTTTTAATTTTACCATCGGAACACGCAATCGCTCTTTTGCGGCTACCTTATTTCTTCGGTATCCAGCGTAAGTTGGAGGGAACGAATTGATACATTCTGCAAGTAAAGCTCCTATGCCATTCATAACAACAAAAGCGTGATCCGATTCAAAACGACCTAATCCATAAAGAAATACCTGCCATTTCTTTATTCCGCCTTTTACAGAATGAGCGTCTCCAGACGGGTCAATAACATCCTTTTTAGCTTGCGGGTCATTTTTGTAATCAGTAGGGAGTCCGATAGATAACGCAAACTCAAGAGCATCGTCATATCCTTTTTGACGCACTGCCCTCGCTCCTTCAGTTGTAAGTGCTCGTTTTCTTCTCATTTTGGTAATTTCCAAATCAATAATTCATGAGATTTTTTTACATAACTTCCGTTATTATCTCTTTTTCTATTCTCTCCAATTCGTGTATCGCCCTGACTGAAAGTGTATTGCCATGATGGGGTAATCATATCAAAACCTTTATACCACTCTCTGATTTTCGAGCAGTCGTTATATGATAAAATAAAACCCCCATTATGCTCCATCAGGAAGTCGCGCAATTTTTCGTGCTTAAAACCGTTGTGATGAATTGGAAAGTTTCTATGAGGATACATACCGACAAAAGTTTTACTGTCACCGTCTAGATAGTAGGGCGGGTCGCAATAGAGGAAATCGTTTTTGTGTTTTGACATTATATCTTCAAACGAAGCACACTCTACTTGCAAATTATCCGCACGAAAATCGCGGACTTTTCCTAGCATTTTTTGGTAACGCTCTTTCTGTAAGTAAACGCTTGAAGGCCAACCCAAAAAATGCGGTCCGTAAGAGGTGTTGTGGCTGTAGTAGTAATATGCGGCGAGATCGAGCTTGTTGAGTTTTTTGGTTCCCTTCCAATGCTTTTTTAAAACTTCTTTTGCCGCATAATATCCTTTATTGTTCGGACTGAACCTCAACAGTTTTTTGTATAGAGCTTTTTGATTCGAGAGTTGTACTTTCCAATAGTTGATAAGAATATCAAAAATGTCATAGCCGATAACTGGTAAGCCCAACTCTTTCGAGATGGCAACTTCTACGGAACCGCCACCAAGAAATGGCGAAACAACAGTTCTCACATTATCCGGTATCCTTTCTATCACTAAACCGACAGCGAGACTTTTGCCGCCAGCATACCGAATAGGTGCCCCCATATATCGCTTATACTTTGTTTTTCCGCTTGGGCTTACTAGTTTATCTAAAAATATACGCTTGCGTTCAGCGATAGATGATTTACTCATTTTTTGAGTAGGGGTGGAAATTGTTTTTTTCATTGTGAGGATAGCTTGATTCATAAATCTAAAACTGCAACAATATCTTGGGATGCTCTGCCATTTTTTTCTCGAAACTTTCATTTGTATAATCGGCTATGGACATAATAGTGTCG
>CAYIQI010000016.1:0-8443 GCA_964365545.1 uncultured Candidatus Saccharibacteria bacterium | reverse complement strand
GGAGGGAGACCGAGGCCGCACGCATCCGCGTGCGGAACACGGAGGGTTCCCCCTGAACGCGCGAGTAATGTTTGTCCGCATCGTAACCCTGCACAAAACTGCAATTGGGGAGCGGAATCACCGGATCTCCGCAATCGTATACACCATAACGCCCGCAGGCGTCCGTACTTCCACTTTGTCTCCCGCCTTGTGTTCCAAAAACGCCTTGCCGAGCGGCGATTCGTTGGAGATCTTACCCCGCGCCGGATCCGCTTCCTCACTGCCGAGAATCGTATATATTTCCTCTCCATGCGAAGACGACACCACCACCGTGGACCCCACGCGCACGCTGTCGGTTTTGGTGGGTTTGTGCATAACCACGGCCTCGCGCACCCGCTCCTCGAGTTCCGCAATCCGCTGTTCCATCATTTCTTGCTCCTCCTTGGTCTCCTGGTACTCGGCGTTCTCCGACAGATCGCCGAGTGATTTTGCATGCTCCAGCCGCGCCGCAATCTCCTGGCGCTTTTTGGTCTTGAGCTCATGGAGCCCCTGCTTTAATTTCTCCAACCCCTCTTGTGAAAGATATTCTGCCATAGAAATAGTATGGTATCCGACTCTCATGATTGTGTCAAGCAAGGTTATGCACAATCATTCCGATGGATGTGAAAAATACCATTGTAAAATTTCATTGGTAATCGGCACCGCGACGGTCGCGCCCTCGCCTGCGTGCTCCACCATGACCACGACCACAATCTCCGGATTATCCGCCGGGGCGAACACCGTCACCCACGCATGCGGCGCCTGGCCGGGTACATTCTGCGCGGTGCCGGTTTTTGCCGCCACCGCGACCGGGACATCCCGGAGAAGTCGCGCAGTGCCGCGGCTTACGGTATCGCGCATGCCCGCGACAACTTTTGCAAGAGAGTCCGCGCTCGCAAGGTGCGTTCTGATTGCCTGCGGATCGTGCTGCTCCACGCGATTGCCCTGCGCGTCATACCGAGCATCCAAGAGATACGGCCGCCAGAGCGTCCCGCCGTTGGCAATCGCCGCGGTCGCCGCCGCCATCTGGAGCGGCGTTGCTTTTATACCGCCCTGGCCGATCGCCGTGTGATACGTATCGCCGATGCGCCAGACGGGATTCCCGGGTTCTGCGATCTTTTTCCATTCCGGATCCGGCACCAGGCCCGGCTTCTCTCCGGGCAGGTCTATCCCGAGGCGCGACCCGAGCCCGAAAGCCGTCATATATCGTTTGATTTTCGCGATGCCGAGACCCTTTTGATCCCGATACCCGCCGCCGATAATATAAAAATAAACATTGGCGGAATAGGCGAGCGCGTCATACAAATTCACCCAGCCCTGCGGCCGCCAGTCCAGAAACCGCGTACTCTCCCCGGGCTTGTAAGGATTGGGGATGTCAATAAACCCCGGGTCATAAATCTTTTTTTCAGGGTCAATGATTTTTTCTTCCAGCGCTGCAGCCGCAATCATCGGCTTTATGGTGGATCCGGAAGGAAACTCTCCCGCGATCGCGCGATTGAAAAGCGGCGTCAGCGGATCGCGCAGGAGAGCCGCGAACGCATCGGCGCTGATGCCCTGGCCGAATTTATTGCTGTCAAAACCCGGGTAGCTTACGAGTGCGCGGATCGCACCGCTGCGCGGATCCAACGCCACGACGCTCGCGCCATGCCGGCGCTCCACATAATGATCCATGAGAGCATATGCTTTCTCCTGTAATTTGCCGTCCAGGGTAAGCGCCAAGGTATCGCCCTGGCGCGGTTCCTGCGTCATGCGAAAACGCGTCTCGACGCCGTGCGAATCGGTCTCCACGATTTTTTTGCCTTGGCTGCCGTGGAGCGGCGCATCATAAAACGCCTCAATCCCTGCCTTGCCGACTGTCTCCTCTCCGCCGAGTTCCGGGTGTGCGGCCGCCTCCTCCGGCGATACCTTACCGACAAATCCGAGCACGTGCGAGAACGCAAACGGATCGGCGTAGCTGCGCCGAAAACTCTCAAAAATCTCAATGCCCGGTAGCGATGCGAGGCGCGGCGCCAGCGCGACCACGGCGTCAGGCGGCATGTCCCGCGCGATAAAAAGATGCGCCGGCAATGAGCGCACATCAGCATCCTCCGGAAACCCTATGCCTGCCAGATCGCTTTTTGACAGCGCAAGGGCTGATGCCAATCCCGCCTCCAGCGCCGCAAGATCGCCCGAACGGCGCACAAAGTCGGCGCGATCAAACGCAAATCCGAATGACAGGATGTTGTCTATCAGCGGCTCGCCCGCGCGGTCACGGATCATCCCGCGAGGCGAATAAATCGTGCGCGATGAAAATCTGTTTTCCTGGGATCGGGAAAAAAAAGAATCGCCCATGGCAATCTGCAGAGAAAATCCGCGCCACGCAAGATATGCTATCCCGAGGCCGACAAAAAAGAGAAACAAGAGCGAGGACATCCTGCCGAGCGGTCGCTCGATTTTCCCTTCCAGCTCGCCGATGGGATCGGCCGACACCACCGCGGCATCAACAAAAATCTCATCGGGTTCCACGCCATTGGCAAAACCGCGCCGATGCCGCCGGCGGCGCAGGATGCGCTCAAAAAAAGAATAGCGATAGTGGCGTATCATAACTCTCTCACTCGGCAAAATCTCTATAACCTCAACAATCCTGCGGCGGTACGCGCCAACGGTCCTGCTCCATAGGCAAGCAGATACAGCCCCGCCGCCATGGCAACTTTTGCAAACAGAGACGCCCTATCCGCAATCACCAGCCGCGCCGCCTCTATCATACATGCAAGAAAAGTAAACAGAAGCATCGCCGCGCCAAACGGCGGCAAGCCGACACTGTCCAGGACAAATCCCGCCGCCGCCGCGCACCAAATTCTCAAGGAAAAAGGGAGCGCTGCCATGGCCGCTATCGCGGCCAGGAGCGTTACGGGCGGCACAAGGATACTCCCGCCCCCCATGCGCGCGATCACCCACTCGCACCAGAGCGATGCTATGAGAGCGGCACTGAATCCAAAGGCCATTATCAGCGGCGGCAACCTCATAAGACCTCTTGCACAATAACTTTTCTTGACGAAATATGAAAATCTCGTGCGAAAACAATGAAGCGCGAGGAAGTGAATACGGCGTATTCATTGACGAGCGATGAGTTGTTTGCAGCTGAGATTTTCATATTGCAGGCGAAAGGGTTATTGTGTAAGAGATCTACGGCAGGGTAATCACCATCACCCGATCAATGCGCTCCGGATGCGAAAGCAGAACCGCGACGGCCGTCTTGAACGCGCCGCCGGCGCGCTCATCCACGGCCGCGATGCGCCCGGCAAAAATCTGCGGGATCTTTTTGTCGCTTTTGGAAATCCGCACCGCCATGTCCCCGGGACGGACCGGCGTGCCGCGCGGAATCAATTCCACGCTCAACGCCCGACTGCCAAGGCCGTGCGCCAATGCCTCGCCGCCCGCAGGCGAGTCTTGTTGCGACGGGCCGCCAGGCGCCGCCAGTACCACGCCGAATGCCGCGCCCTTATTGGATGCGACCGAAACCTTTGCCGATCCCGGCCAAACCTCCGCCACCTCTCCCACCAAAAATTGCTGCTCGTCAATCACCGGATCCCCGACGCGCACGCCATTCTCCTCGCCCGCATCAATGATAAGCCACTCGCGATCCCATTCCTGATTATACACCGCCACGGCCGCGGGTATGACCCGAGAGCCGAATTGCTGTTTCAAGCCGAGCATTTTTTTCAGCGATGCATTCTCATCCGCGGCCTGCACCAGCTTCGTTTCCGCAACCTCGCGCCGAGTGCGCTCGTCATCGCACGCGCCGCATGTTGAAAAAGAAAACATGCGTCCGCCGCCTCCGATGGCGCGGCCCGCACCGTCCGCAGCCCGCATCAGTGGCCGGAGCAGACGCGCCACTCCCCTCTGTAGCGCCGCGACCGGAGGAGTACCCGCGAATACTACCCCCGCGCCGGAGAACAGCAGGGCGAGCGCCGCGGCAATGACAACGGATTTCTTTTTCATACCTATGCGGGCACTTTTTCATAATCAGTACTGACCAAGACCTCGCGCAACGCGTCAACATCTTCCAAAATAATGCCCGTACCCCGTACCACGGCAGTGAGCGAATCCTCGGCAACGCGCACCGGAATATGCGTTTCTTCGCTGATGAGGCGATCCAGCCCCCGCAGCAGCGACCCGCCGCCGACGAGCACAATCCCCCGATGCATGATGTCTGCCACGAGTTCCGGCGGCGTCTCCTCCACCGTCGCTTTGATCGCATTCACCAGTACATTGATGGAATGGCGCATCGCGCGGCGGATATCCACATCATCCACCACGATTTCTTTGGGCAGGCCGGTAACGAGATCCCGTCCCCGCATCATTGCCTCCAAGGGTTCGGGCAATTCATACGCGGATCCGATCGCAATTTTGATGTCTTCTGCCGTGCGCTCGCCAAGTAGCAGTTTGAATTCGTCGCGCGCAAAACGGATGATGTCTTCATTAAATTTATCGCCCGCGATTTTCAAATTCTTGGAAACCACAATGCCCCCGAGAGAAATCACGGCAATGTCCGTGGTCCCGCCGCCGATATCCACAATCAGCGATCCCATCGCCTCCTGCACCGGCAGACGCACGCCAATCGCCGCTGCCATGGGCTCCTCCACGAGATATACCTCGCGCGCGCCGGCGTTGCGCGCCGCGTCTTCTACCGCGCGCTTTTCAACCTCGGTGACGCCGGACGGAATGCCGATGACCACGCGGGGGCGCGCAAAAAAAACCGCGGTGCGCTCATGCACTTTGCGGATAAAATATTTGAGCATCTCCTCGGTCACCTCGAAATCCGACACCACGCCCGCAACCAAAGGCCGCGTCGCCACGATTTGCGCCGGCGTCCGCCCCACCATCCGTTTGGCCTCGGTCCCGATCGCGACGATCTGACCGGTCTTCTGGTTCACCGCGACCACCGACGGCTCGTTGATGACGATCCCGCGGCCGCGCACATAGACCAGCGTATTTGCCGTGCCCAAATCAATCCCGATGTCTTTGGAAAAATAGCCGAAAAATTTGTTGAACATGAGTCGTCATAAGACCTTTTGCATCAGTTTCCGCTCGGAGATTATCGTGCCCTCTTTTTGCGCGCGCCCCTTGAGCTCCACTCCTTTTTTCGCCGCTGTCCTTTCCGATACCACGACGCGCCACGGGATGCCGATGAGATCCGCATCCGCAAACTTCTCGCCCGCGGTTTTATCATCCCGATCGTCATATAAAACCTCCGCGCCCCTCGCGCGCAATCGCGCGTAAAGCTTGTCCCCTTGTTTCTTGATTTTTGATTCTTGGTTCCCGAGAACGACGAGGTGCACGAGAAAAGGCGCAACTGATTCCGGCCATACCATCCCGCGCTCATCGTGGTGCGTCTCCACGATTGTCCCCATCACGCGGCCCGGTCCGATGCCGTAGCTTCCCATGACCACGGGTTTTTTCGCGCCTTTCTCATCCATATAATGCAAGCCGAGCGCTTCGGCATATTTGACGCCAAGCCGGAAGATATTGCCGACTTCAATCGTCTTTGCCGTCGCGATTTTCCCCTCGCATTTCGGACACGGATCTCCTTCTTGCAAAGTCGCAATCTCGCGGTTCTGCGCCCACCGGCACTGGCCGCAGAAGAAAATCAAGTCCTCTCCCGCCGCGCTCGGCGTCTGGTACTCGTGCGTAAATTCCTTGGTAAACGCGCCGCCCGACGCCTCGGTCATATATACTTCAAGCCCGCATCGCTTGAACACCGCGCGATACGCCCTATCCGCACGCGCATAAAATTTATTCAGATCCTCGGCATCGCGATGAAAACTATATAGATCCTTCATCAGAAATTCGCGACCGCGCAGAAGGCCGGACTTGGCGCGCGGCTCGTCGCGAAACTTGGTCTGAATCTGATAAACAAAAAGCGGCAGGTCTTTATACGAAAAAATGGAGCGCGAGCCGATTTCAGCCACCACCTCCTCATGCGTGGACCCAAGCCCGATCTCGCGGCCAGAATGATCTTTGAATTGATACATCACCTCCTCGCCCAATTCTTTCCATCGACCGGATTTTTCCCATCGGTCCTTGGGCTGCAACGCCGCGAGGAGTATTTCCTGGCCGCCGATTTTATCCATCTCCTCGCGGATAATCCGGTTAATCTTTTCCAGCACCCGAAGCCCGAGCGGCAGATATTCATACACGCCCGCCATGGATTTATACACAAACCCGCCCCGCTCCAGCAGCCGCGCGTTCGCCGCCACCTCATCCCGAGGATCCTCCCGCAATGTTTTACCGAAAAGTTTTGACTGACGCATACCAAAAGTGTACCGCATTTGCGCAAAAAAGAAACCTTGACAGGTATAAAGAAAGAGTGGATGATAAACGCGTGATCTTTTCCACGGCTCAATATATCAATATAAGGAGTTGCGTATGGCAACGCAAACAAAACCAGAGCCCATCGATCTTTATGACATGCTGAAGCATACCGTGTTCCCAAAAGTCACGGTCCCGCTGGACGGAGAATCGATATGCGCCTCACTCGCATACGAAAAAATCAAATTCGTCCCAGGAGAATTGACAGGTGCCCTTGCACGCTTGCTTGCTGATGGTTATCTCCGTCTTGTGTGCTTGCAAGCACCACGCGGTTTCGGGACGCCCACCTACACCGCATACAGCATCGGGTTTGAGCGCACGGACAAATTAACAAAGGAGTGCCGTTCCGCCCCATAGTGCCCCCGCGCTACAAACGCGCCCCGCGCATGCGAGGAGAAAAACAATCGCCGCCGAGTACCCATAGGTCCTCGGCGGCTTTTTCATTTATTCCCGCCCGCTACGCACTCTTACCGTGAATAAACCTCCGACCAGCAAGCTGGATCTGAATTATCAAGTTAATGCTCTCTTGCTAACCAGATTTATCCAAACAATTCTACGATCGTAAGATTGTTTGGATAAATCTTTCCCTCCCTATTCTTCTGATCGTCGTCACGCCACATTTCTCAACATAAGCGTACCCTTTTCTCCGATACTCATAATATGCACATGGGTGCTGAGGTCAAGCGCATCTATCTCCTCGATCAACGCCTCGGGAAGCGGACGCGTGCCTGTCCAAACGCTTTTTTGCAGTGGTTTGAAATCGCATGCCAAAAGTTGCGTCCGGAGCCAATCACGCTTTCTTCGATCCCGCTCGGGAACATCAAAAATCACGATGCGCAATTTGCCGTCTTTTTTGGCAAGGATGTGTTTATTTTTCGGCAACGGCGCCGGACCTGCGGACAATACGGCAAGACGCTTTTTCCCTTGAGCGGTGATATGCCACGATGATATCTTTTGGGGACCGTCGCGCGCCACCAGTCCTGCTCTGCGAAGCCGTACCAAAATACTGGAGACCGATGTTCTCCGCTCAAAAGAAAAACGATGACGGCATCGTCTATCAATGCCCAAAAGACGGCGAGACGGATCAGTATAAGAATACCCCGGCGGGAAAAACGCTTCAAGCATAATCCTGCCGCCCTCGGCCAGATGCTCTAAAATATCACGCGTCAACGATGACACTTGCATAAAAAGAAGGAAAGCACATTTATCCGAACAATTTTACGATCGTCAAATTGTTTGGATAAATAAACTTATCACCGAATTTATTCTGCCGTACGCCATTTATTCTTATTCTATTTACTCAACACACATCTGTATCGCGGACTCGCCTTTCACAATCATACTATATAAGTGCGGCCACGCGCCGAATGTGCTCTATAAGCGTTGCGGTGTAGCCGGCTTCGTTGTCATACCAGGAAAATATCTCCAGCAAATTGCCGTCCACGACTTTGGTGAGCGAACAATCCACAATCGCGCCGTATTTCTCGCCCAAAATGTCGCTGGACACCAGCGGATCATCCGTGACTTTCAACACTTTTGCCCACCGCGACTCTGCCGCGACTTTTCTGAACACATCATTCACTTCATCACGCGTGGTTTTTTTCTCCACAAGTAGGGTCATCACGCTCAAGGACCCTGCGATGGTCGGCACGCGCACTGCAACCGCGTCAAATTTTCCGGCAAGTTCCGGTATGGATTGGATCACCGCCTCTGCCGCGCCCGTGGTAGACGGCACGATATTGACTGCCGCGGCGCGGCCGCGGCGCATGTCTTTTTCATCCGGCCCGTCCACGAGCTTTTGCGTTGCCGTGTAGCCGTGCACCGTCACCATGCCCGCCTTTTGTATGCCGAATCGTTCATGCACGATTGCCATGACCGGCGCTACGCTGTTGGTCGTGCATGACGCATTGGCCGTGATCGGCAAAGCGCTCGCAAAACGATCATCGTTGACGCCAATCAGCGCAGTCGTCACCTCTTCTCCGGATGCGGGCGCCGTGATGACCACGCGCTTTGCTCCGGCATTTAGATGCGCGCGGGATTTTTCGCCCGAGGCGAAAAATCCTGTGGACTCAAT
>CAYIQI010000015.1:2170-8527 GCA_964365545.1 uncultured Candidatus Saccharibacteria bacterium | reverse complement strand
CACTTGCATCTGGCGTTGATTTTCTCGGATGGGTGCACTTTTCCGATCATCGGGTTTTGCGGACAACGACGAAACGGCGTATGATGAGAAAATTAGAGAAGCAGAGATCGCCTGAAACAGTCCAGTCATATCTCGGGCTTTTGCGGCATGGGAACACCAATAAAATGACAAAAATGATTTTTGGAATAGATACAAAGTATGCCCCCTTTTCGTTATAGAGCAGAATGAAACTTTTGATTATTACGCAGGCGGTGGATCGCGAGGACCCGAATCTCGGCGCGTTTTATTATTGGTTTGAGATGCTGGCACAGCACGCCGAATCAGTTGTTATTATTGCGGGACGGGCGGGAGCGCATGATCTGCCGCCGAATGTTTCGGTGTATACATTTGGCACTGCACGCCTCGGGAGAATAGGTCGGCTCTGGAAATTCTGGGAACTTTTCGCGTGGCACTACGCAAAAGCTGATGCGGTATTGTTTCATCAGATTCCGGAGTATGTGATTGTGGCCGCGCCATTTCTACTCGCAAAGAAAAAAATAACGGCATTGTGGTACGCGCATGGCGTGGTGTCATGGCGCCTGCGTATTGCCGAGCGGTTGGTTGGTTATATATTCACTTCATCCGCCGCGGGGTTTCGTATGCCATCAAAAAAAGTGCATTATTTGGGACAAGCGATTAATACGGAGTTGTTTTCGCCGCTGGCGCGTGCGAATCATGTGGGCAATACCTTGCGTATGGTGACGGTCGGCAGGATCGCGCCGGTGAAAAATTATGAGACGATGATAAACGCATGCGCAATCTTGCGCGATGCTTGGCCGCGACCATGGGTGCTGACTATTGTCGGGGCACCCATCACGGAGCGCGATCGCGCATACATGGAGCAATTGAAAACATTGATTTGTGAGAAAAAATTGGAGTCCTTGGTTCATTTTTATGGAGATCGGGGGTATTCGGAAATACCGGCTATTCTGCGCGAGCATGATATGTTTCTCAATGCGTCCGCTACCGGATCATTGGACAAAGCGGTGCTGGAGGCAATGGCGTGCGGCTTGACCGTGCTGACGAGCAACGAAGCGTATCTCGCTATCCTCCCGTTGCAGTATTTTGTGGAGCACCCGGGCGCCGAGTTCCTTGCCGAGCGCATCAAGGCGCTCGCCGGCGAGCCGCGGCCGAATACGGCGTTGCGCGATATTGTTGTTGGTGACCACGCGCTCGCACGGACCATAGAAAAAATCATGGCACTGCTCGCAATACCGGTATGACGGGAACCCAACAGATGAAAATATATTATGTCGTCAATGCGCGCCTGCCGACCGAGAAAGCGCACGGCGTCCAGATCGCAAAAATGTGCGAGGCATTGATCGGACAGGGCATTGATATGGAGCTCGTGGTGCCGTCTCGACGAGTCGGGGCCGCGCCGGAAGACCTGCGCGAGTTTTATGATCTGAATGTTGCAATCCCGGTGCGGCGCCTGCCGGTGTTTGATTGTTATGAACGGGGGGCGATCGGTTTTTGGATAGGGTCGCTGTCTTTCATGTGCTCGTACGCGGCGTTTTTTCTTATCCGGCGCCTGCGTAGCACCAGCCGCGAGCGCGTCATGGTGTATACCACTGACATTGATCAGTTCTCGTTTCTGCTGATTCCTTTTCTTGGGCTTCCGTACGGGGTGGAGATGCACGATGCCAAGCCGTGGTCGCTCCGTTTCCGGCTCCTGTTGCGCCGCGCGAGCGGCATTGTGGTGATCAATCGAATTATCCGGCAAGAAATTGCGGCAACATTCGGCATTAATGAGTCGGCGATCGCGGTCCATCCCAACGGCATTGATGTGGCGCGGTTTTCTCAAACCATGGGCCGCGCAGAGGCGCGCGCGGCGCGGGGCATAGCTTCTGATGTTTTGATTGCGCTCTACGCGGGCAAATGTTATCCTTGGAAAGGGTTGGACGCATTGGTGCGGGCGGCGGGGGTGTCTCAGGGAGTTCATTTTTATTTGGTGGGCGGAACGCGCGGCGAGCTTGCGGCCGCCACGGGCGCCGGCGCAATTCCCGCGAATATTACCGCGGTCGGCCATCAGCCGTACCGCAGTATGCCCGAATGGCTTGCCGCGGCAGATGTATTGTTGGTCACCGGCACGCAGGGCAACGAGTATTCGTACAAGCACACCTCGCCGATGAAATTATTTGAGTACATGGCCGCGGGCCGCGCGATCATTGCCGCCGATACTCCTGCGGTTCGCCAGGTCGTTTCCGAACGGGAAGTATTCTTTTATACGTCCGATGATGGGCGCGATTTGGCGGAAAAAATTGCGTACGCGTTTGCCCATCCGGAGGAGGCGGCGGCAAAAGCCGCGAATGCGGCCGCGTTAGCGCGGCAGTTTTCTTGGCAATCGCGGGCGGACGCGATTATTCGTTTTATGCGGCAACGGATAGATTTGTTATGAAAATAGGCATAGTCCTGCATCCTTATGACGAAGACAAGCCGGCGGGCCTTGCCCGTACTATTTTTGAATTTACCAAAGCGCTGATTACTTACGATCCGCACAACGAGTATATTATTTTTTTGAAAAGAGCGCCGCGCAAGGGCCTGGATCTGCCGGGCCGGAATTGGCGGATTGCGGTGCTGGGGGAAGGCCTGTTGTGGCTGGAGCGCTTGCGCTATGCGTCGCCGGCGGATGTCTATGTTTTTAATACGCCGGTCATGCCCCTCTGGTGGCGCCCGCGCCGCTCGGTTGTCCTGGCGCTTGATTTCGCGTATAAATATTTTCCGCCTGCGGATCTGTTCGGCCGCATGCGCAATCGCATCATGGAATGGTACCACGGCTATTCGTTGCGCAAGGCGGACAGGATCATTACGATGTCCGAGGCAACGAAAAAAGACGTGCTCCGTTTTTTCCGTATTCCGGAAGCAAAAGTGAAGGCGGTATACTGGGGATTTAAGAAGATTTGCGATGTCGCGGCCGAGGCCGTGGAGGTTCCCGCAGAATTTTTTCTGTTTGTCGGGGTGATGAAGGAGCGCAAAAATGTCCTCAATGTCGTGAGAGGTTTCCGCGAGTTTAGCCGCTCCCACCCGCGCCATGCGCTGGTGCTGTGCGGCAAGGGGGAAGGCGCATATGCGCAGAGATTGAAAAATTATATCCGTGACGAGGGGATCGAGCGGCGCGTCGCGTTCCCCGGATACTTGACCGAGGGACAGGTGGCGTATCTGTACCGGCGCGCAACGGCGCTGGCGTTTCCGAGTTTTGTGGAGGGGTTTGGATTTCCGGTACTGGAGGCAATGGATTGCGGCACGCCGGTCATCACCTCGGATTGTTCTTCGCTCGCGGAGCTGGGCGCGGACGGCGCGGCAGTGCTCGTGGATCCGCGCGAGCCGGATCAAATCGCGGGAGCAATGGCGATGCTTGCGGATGACGAAGCCATGAGAGGAGATGTTGTCCGGCGCGGGCGCGCCCGCGCCGCCGAGTTTCTTTGGGAAAAACGAGCGCCGCATTTTATTGCAGCGATTACTTCTTAATTTTTCAATATGCAGTCATCTGAACATGAACGGATTTGCGTCATCGGGATGGGGTATGTCGGCCTCACCCTGTCGCTGGTCCTTGCCAAAAAAGGATTCCGCGTCTACGGGGTGGAGGCGCGGCCGGAAATTGCGCGGCAGCTGCAGGCAGGCACGCCGCATTTTTACGAACGCGGCCTCGCCCCGCTTTTGCGCGAGTGCCTTGCCGGTGGCGCATTCACGGTTGCGGAAAAGATTCCCGCTGATGCGCCGATTGACGTATTTATCGTCGCGGTGGGAACGCCGTTGGACCAGGCGGCCAAGGCGCCGATTCTTGATTCCCTTGCCGCGGCGGCCGAGAGCATTGCGCCGCATCTGGGCGAGGGCGCGCTCGTGATTTTGAGGAGTACGGTGCCGGTGGGCGTGACGCGCAAGGTGGTGCTCCCGATCTTGCGGCGCCATGCGCAAAAGAATGTTTTCTTGGCATTTTGTCCGGAGCGGACGATCGAAGGAAAGGCATTGGAAGAATTGGAGTATCTGCCGCAGATCGTGGGGGGGCTCGACGAGGAAAGCGCTCGGAGGGCGGAGAGTATTTTTGCAAGGATCACATCAAAAATAGTCAGGGTTTCTTCGCTGGAGGCCGCGGAGATGACAAAATTGATTGATAATTCTTATCGGGATCTGGGTTTTGCTTTTGCCAATGAGATTGCGATGATCGCAAAGCATCTTGGTCTGGAGGGGGGCGAGGTCATCCGCGCGGCAAATGACGGCTACCCTCGTACGCGGGTGGCGCTCCCCGGATTTTGCGGGGGATTGTGCCTGAAAAAAGATCCGCAGATCCTTTCTCGCTCCGCCGAGGCGGCAGGATACCGGCCGCGGCTGGTCGTCTCGGCGCGCCAGGTCAATGAAGACCTGCATCACTACACGGCGGTGCGGATTGCGCAACATCTCAAAGAGAAAGGCAAAGACATCGCCGGCGCAAAGATTTTCATCTCCGGTTTTGCGTTCAAGGGCAGGCCCGAGACCGATGACATACGGGATTCGCCGACGCTTGAGGTGCTCGTCGAGCTCCGGCGGCTCGGCGCCGGGCGCATTGCAGGCCACGATTTTGTGGTGGCGCCGGCGGTGATCGCGTCTTTGGGCGTGGAGCCGACGTCGCTTACCGAGGGATTTCGCGGCGCTGATTGCGTGCTCTTTATGAATAATCATGCGGGGTACGAAACATTGGACATCGATCCGTATTTGTCTCTGCTCAATCCGGACGCGCTCATTTTTGACGGCTGGCGGATGTTTGATGTTGCGCTGATAAAAAAACATAATGGATTGCGGTATGAGGCGCTCGGATGACACCATTATTGCGATTACCGGCGGCGCGGGTTATGTCGGGAGCCAATGTGCGGCAGCGCTCGCGCCTCGCGGATACCGCGTTGTCGTGATTGACCGCGACGAGGCGGTTTCTCGCCGTACTTTCGCGGATTCCCGCATCACGGTGCGGGCAGGGGATTTGCGCGATCCGGCGTTTGCGGCCGGAGCGATTGAAGGCGCGGCATTGATTTTGCATTGTGCGGCGCGCATCGGGGCATCCACCTATATGCGCGATTTTCAGGCGGATATTTTAGCCGACAATGCGCTCATAGATGCCGCGCTGTATCCGGCGGCAGTGGCAGCCGGAAAGCCGGCGGTGGTCTATGCGTCCAGTTCCATGGTGTTCCAGCATGCGCCGGTCTTTCCGTACCGCGAGGAGGATTTGATCCGTACGCCGCCGCCGACCAATGTCTACGGATTTTCTAAATTGAGTGGCGAATATTTCTGCCGCGCATTCGGCACGCAGTACGGCCTGCCCTTTGTGATTATCCGGTACCACAATATCTACGGCCCGAGGGAGCAGGGCAAGGGCGAGGGCGCGGGAAATATCCATGTTGTCCCGGCGTTGATCGGAAAAGTACTCTCCGGCCAGTACCCGATCGAGTTGTTGAGCGCCGGCGGGACGCGGCCGTTCACCTATATTGATGATGCGGTAGAAGCGACCTGCATGGTGGTGGAACGGGCGCTCGCAGGGGATGCGCAGGTGCTCGGCGAGGATTTTAACATCGGGCCCGGCGAGGCGACCTCCATCGTGGATTTGGCGGCAATGATCTGGGAGCAATGCGGCGATAGCAGGCCGTTTCGCTATACCGTTGACAGCGACCTCGGGCATCTGACCGCGGTGCGCCGGGAAATGAATCCGGAAAAAATCGAGCGGATCATCGGCTGGAAGCCGAAAGTTGATCTCAAAACCGGCATCCGTCAAACCGCCGCATGGATGCGCGAGAACGGCGCGCGTAAATCCCTCTAACGGCCATGAAAATATGTTTTCTCACGCATAATTTGCGGCAGGACAACGGCGCCGGCGTTTTTTCCCGGCGGCTTATCACGGGCGTGCGTGATGCGTTGTCTGCGGATGTTATCGCGCTCACCACCCTATCGGGCGGCGAGCCGTACGAGCGGTCTATCCTTGCGCCGAATAGATTACGGCTCGCGGCGCGGATTTTCCAAATCCGCGCCCTCATCCGCGATTGCGATATTATCCACGCGCTGGATGCGTTTCCGTACGGCGCGATTGCGGCAATTGCCGCAATCGGCATGCGAAAAAAAGTTATCATCACTGCCACGGGCAGTGGATCCATCCTGCCGTTATATCAGCGCAGATTTGCGCCATTGATCCGTCTCGTGTATCGGCGCGCGGATAGGATCACGGCGATCAGTACCTTCACGCGCGACGAGATTTTAAAAAAGATGCCTGGCCTTCACATAGGCGTCATTAATCACGGCGTGGATGTCGATGAGTTCGCGAATCAAGAATCAAGAATTGAGAATCAAGAATGGCCCGAT
>CAYIQI010000015.1:0-2070 GCA_964365545.1 uncultured Candidatus Saccharibacteria bacterium | reverse complement strand
GCAAGTACGGCGCAATGTATCGGGAGATGGCCGCGGGATGATTGCAAAATAATAAAAAATATCGTATTATTTCTCTATGGTGAAGAATCATACGCAACAAAAAAAGACAGCCCTCATCACTGGCATTACCGGTCAGGATGGCTCGTATATGGCGGAGTTTTTGCTCAATAAGGGGTATCGGGTATTCGGATTGGAGCGTCGCGCGAGTCAGAAAAGCCGCGAAAACATCGCGCATCTCATGAATAAGATCACGCTCGTTTCTGGCGATTTGTTGGATGAGGCATCACTGGTGCACGCGTTGCGGCAAGTGAAGCCGGACGAGGTATATAATCTCGCGGCGCAGTCATTTGTCGGCGACTCGTGGAAGCAGCCGGTGTATACGGGCGAGGTGACGGGCATGGGCGTCACGCGGATGTTGGAGGCGATCCGCCAGACCGATCCCAAAATAAGATTTTATCAGGCGTCGTCCTCCGAGATGTTCGGCGCGGTCAAGGAGTCGCCGCAGAATGAAAAGACGGCTTTTTATCCGCGCAGTCCCTATGGCGTGGCAAAGGTGTATGGCCATTGGATTACCGTGAACTACCGCGAATCATACGGGATTTTCACCGCATCGGGTATCTTGTTCAACCACGAAAGCCCGCGCCGCGGCATGGAATTTGTCACGCGCAAAATCACGCATACCGCGGCGCAGATCAAATTGGGTCTTGCCCGTGAACTACGCCTCGGCAATTTGGATGCGAAGCGCGACTGGGGATTTGCCGGGGATTATGTGGAGGCGATGTGGATGATGCTCCAGCAAAAAGAGCCCGGCGACTATGTGATCGGTACTGGCGAGACGCATAGCGTCAAAGAGTTTATCGAAGCCGCGTTCGGGCATCTAGGGCTTGATTGGAAAAAATATGTGAAGGTGGACAAGCAATTTCTCCGTCCTGCGGATGTGCGCGTACTCCTTGCGGATGCCCGTCGCGCGCACCGGAAACTTGGCTGGAAACCGAAGGTAGGATTCCATCAGCTTGTGGCAATGATGGCGGATGCGGATGTGGAGCGGCTGGCGGCTAAAAAGTGATATGGCGGCACTCGAAAGATATCCAAAAAAAATAGGCGTCGGGGGTGCGGTCATCACGCCCTATGCAAAGCGCCTCGTAAATCAGGCGCTTGATTCGGGCAGGATTTCTTACGGGCCCATGCTCCGCCGGTTTGAGGAGGAGTTCGCGCGCCTGTGCCATAGGAAGTTTGCGATTTCCGCCAACAGCGGCACGAGCGCATTGCAGGTAGCGCTGCATGCCTTAAAAGAAAAAGACGGCTGGCGCGACGGAGACGAGGTCATTGTGCCTGCAATCACTTTTGTTGCAACCGCCAATGTCGTCCTGCAAAACCGCCTGACGCCGGTATTCGTGGATGTGGATCCGCGGACATATCACTTGGATCCGGCAAAAATACGGGCGGCTATTACGCCACGCACCCGTGCGATTATGCCGGTTCATTTGTTCGGTATGTCATGTGACATGGATCCGATTATGAAGATTGCGCGCAAGCATCGGCTCCGGGTGGTGGAGGATTCGTGTGAGGCGGTCGGCGTCAGCTATCATGGCAGGCCCGTGGGTGCAGACGGCGACATTGCATGTTTTTCCACCTACATGGCGCATTTGATTACCACGGGCGTGGGGGGACTGGCACTCACCAATGATGCGGATCTTGCAGTGCGGATGAAGAGCCTGGTGAATCACGGCCGCGATTCCATCTATCTATCCATGGACGACGATAAGGGGCTCAAGGGGAAAGCGCGGTTTGAGGTCGCTAGCAAGAGATTCTCTTTTGTGAGCATTGGGTACAGCTACCGTATGACGGAATTGGAAGGGGCGCTCGGGATTGCCGAACTGAAATATCTGAAGAAAAATATCAAACTGCGCCAACGATACGCGGCGTATCTGCTGAAAGGGATGAAGCGGTATGAGAAATTTCTGCAGTTGCCGACGCGCCCTACCGACCGCGAGCATGCGTATATGATGTTTTCCATGATTGTCAAAGATACGCGCCTTTTTACGCGGGACGAAATAGTGGGTTGGCTGG
>CAYIQI010000014.1:6978-9227 GCA_964365545.1 uncultured Candidatus Saccharibacteria bacterium | reverse complement strand
GGAAAGAAAATCTGATGATTAATGTCGCTGGCAAGCGCCATCGCCTTCTCTTTATCAATATCGAGACGGCTCGCGAGCGAGGTGGCAAATTCGCGCGGCGGTAGAAGCCCCAGAATGACAAATCCCGTCTCCTCCGCGGCAAATCCGGTTTTCTCCATAGTAAGCCCGTGTTTTTTTCCGAGCTCAAACATATGCTCCGCGATCTCCACGCTGAAAATAGCATCCTTCAGCGTATCGGGAAGTTTCTCGTATTGCGCCTCAAGTTGTTGTTTGGTGTATTTTGGCATAGTTTAGGTGATTCTAATGAGGAATGTTTGTGGCGTGGATATAGCACCGGTGCTGTCCTCTACTATTATTGGTACGGATAATGTGCTGGCAGGGGCGGTGGCATTAGCAGTGATTTCGCCTGTGTCTGGGTTAATCGTAAGCCACATTGGTCGCGTGAATCCTCCGGCAAAACGCCATGTCATAGTTCCGGTTCCGCCGGTTATTATCGGCGTAAAGCTGTGGGTAGATCCAGCCGGCCAAGCAGGGATGCTTGTTGATCGGATGACGGGCGGTGTTCCGGGTGTTCGTGGTACTACTCCCGGTGGCGCATGCCAACCGAATGATTGTGCGATATTATTCTCAAAATATCTTTTTATACTCTCATTCGTGCGGTTTGCGTAGAATGTCGGATCAGAGGTCGTCTTGTCATCAAGATGCTTTTGGACTTTTTTGGCGACTGTCGGGTTGAACCGCATCAGCTCTCTTAAATGCTCACCGCTTCCGAGTTCAAGAAGTTGTTCAATCATCAACGGATTAGCCGGATCAATAATATCAAGATCCATAGTGCGCATATGTTCAGGGCGCACTTTTTTACTCCATGTGAGTCGTTGAGCGGCTTCGATGTTATTAATAGTACGGCCGCTTGCGAGCATGTCACTGATTTCTTTTTCGATTTCACCCGGAGAGAAATCTTCTGGTCGGGCAAGTTTCGGATTTGCGCGCAGGAAGCCGTTGAAATCCAGACCAAGTCTTCGGAGTGTATTTTTCCCTGCCAATTGTTGCGCTTCGCCATAATTTTTGATGTTCGGCAGTGCGGTGATCTGCCCTCGGCTTTGGAGCACCGACATAGCACCAGCGAGATCCGCCTCTCCATACTCTCCGGCGCCGATGGCGCGCTGGATGTCAGCCGATGTTTCGGCGCCGATGCGCCCCTGGGCTTCTAAGATTTGCTTTCTACTCGCAGTTGCGGTGCGGCGCAGGATTTTAGCCGGAGTCCGGAGTATGCCGCGCAAGAGTGGGCTCTTAATCTCGCCGATTGCACGCCCACCGGCTTCAGCGGCTTGTCCATAATATGGGAGCGCACGGCGTACCATAAATCCGGTGGCAGCACCAGCGGCGAAGCCCAAACCCTTGCGTCCAAGGGAAAGCGCCACCTCCGCAAAATGCCCGGCGGTTTTTTTTGTCGCGTACACCGCGGTCCAGAGAAAAATAAGAAACAACACAAGATTAAGTATCATATAGAGATTGCCGATGATAGGCATCTGTCCGGATCCAGTGGAATTGATATTTACCTTATTGGTTTGAAGCATTAATAGCGCTAGATAAAGGAGGAAATAGAAAATGGGTGCTGTAGCTGCCCAGCGGAAAAGATGGCTAATCCATTTTGACCAAAATTGCTGTCCATATTTAGGGAATGCAATGCCGAGAAACGCAATCGGCGCGGAAACGCCCAAAAGCACCATAGCAATGAGCCGTAGATAAAGAATCACCGCGGCGGTGAGCATGGATATCGCGGTCAGAAAAGTGAATATAATCGGAATAAACGCATTGAAGATTATTCTAAGTGCCTTTTCATCTGCTCCCGTAGAATGGAGAAGCCATCCAGCGGCTATAGAAATGGCGGGGCCTGCGAGTGCTGCGCATGTACCATAGGCAACGAGGGCGAGCGGTCCTGTCCATGCAGTAAAGGCGCCGAGTGCTACACATCCAGCTCCGACAACTGCCGATCCTGCGCCGACGGCTGTAATAGTGTCGATGGCACGAGCGGTCTGGGGCGCTCCGAGAGAGCCCGCTATAGATTTGAAACGGCTTTCAGTTTCTACGGTTTGCGGCTTACTAAATGCCTCTTGTGCTTGTTTGAATACTTCAAACGATCCCTTAGTGGCGAATGATTCATTGACCTGATGGAGTTTTGAGTTGCTCATAATGAGCGCGGAGAGTGTTGTTGGCGACTTTGGACAGGTGATATTCGTACCATTTTG
>CAYIQI010000014.1:0-6878 GCA_964365545.1 uncultured Candidatus Saccharibacteria bacterium | reverse complement strand
AAAAGTCGTCATAGGAAGTCCTTGACGGCTTTTCTTATTGCCTCAAAGGACTCTCGGTCAATAAACCCTATCTTATTGATGAGACGCTTTGTGTCTACCAGTCGTATTTGTGAAATAATAACAAATGCTTCTTTCCCGCTCACTTTTCCGAGGGAACGGTGGTATGGATTCTTTTTTGTTGAAGTAGTTAGCGGGACGATGAGACAAACCTGACTGCTAAATCCTTTTAAGATTAGTACGGGTCGTTCACCGCCTTTTCCCGTGCCGTCTTGTTCAAAACCTATATTGGTGCCGAGCGCACACCACCACACCTCTTGTGCGTGGTAAAGTTTATTTTCCGCGTCAGCGTGGACGCGCTTCTTCTCTTCATTCCACGCGTCAAAGTTCTTTTCCATAATCTCATTTTTACATCAGCACGGCAAAGACCACCGCGCCCAGCGCGGTTGCGAGGGGTTTTCTACGCGCGTACCAGCCGTCTTTTATCCGCTTGACGCCGAGTTTCGCGTACGACATAATACAGGATATGGCATTGTTCCATCTCAACGCCGACCATTTTGATCGGCTATCCGCAATGTCTGCGGACATTGGAGTCGTTGCTCTTGCGTCCGTGGCAATTCCCGCGCTGTTTGATCGGTTTGATACTATCGTGGCATTCGGTGGAGTATTGGTTGCTCTGTTTTTTTGGGCAGTGAGTTTGGCGATACTCTCTGCCAAATTAAAATTACTGTTATAACTTTTTCTACTATTATGTTGATGCAATTCTACATTTTGTTGGCAATTATTGGGCTGGGTTTTTCTATTTTGATCCTGTCCATAACCATCGCCGCCCGAGGGCAGAAAAGCAGGCACGCGTAATAGCGTGGCGAGATTTTTTCCGTGTTCCGATTCAGCGTCCCGCGCGCGGGACGCTGAATTCTTATTTTTTTTGTAGCGTGCGAAAATCATCATAGAATAAAATCATAGGGAATACACGCTTAATATCTTGTCATTTATCTCGCCGATTTGGTCGGTGATTTGTATCATGATGCCCGCGGTCGGCGCCTCATTAGCAATCGCCGTGAGGAAATCAGTACGGAGTCTACCAAGATTATCAGCAAGTTTCTTCAGATCATCCCGCGCTTTTGCAAGCGCGGCTTTTTTCACGGGCTCGGTTTCCTCCGCGATCCGTTTTTCCAGATACGCCCCGATAGCCGTCGCGCGATTTTGGGCGTTGGAGGTTATCTTCACGAAGTTTTCGTCTATGTCAGGGCCGCGTCCTCCGACTGCCGGGCCCCCTGCTTGCTGGACGACATCTTCCACATCGCTTTGGATATTACTAAGCTGTGTCGCAAGATTTTCAAGCACGGTGGCATTGGTGGCGCCAAGGATTTGCGTTCGGAGATCAAGGATTTGTATCAGGTCGCGGTGCGCGTGAGTTAGGAGGGAAAGCGCGGTAGCGCGTTCAGCAGTAATTCGTGTTTTTTCTGCGTTGAGTGATGTAATCTGCGCTTGATTACATGTATCGCCCGGGTTTGGCGCGGCGCAGGCAGTTTCCAATGGGGTGATCTGCGTATTAATAGCGGCGATTTTTATATCAAGGTCTTGGATTTTTACATCAAGAAGGAGTTCTGATGCTTCAAGTCGGAGCGAAGAATCATCGGTTTGATTAGTAAGATATGTGGGGCGGAAACCGGCTTGCGTCAGAGTCGTCGGACCCGGCGTGGCGATACTGGATGACCCGAACAATCCACCGCCGCTACCAGTGCTTTCCTGGATGATTCTTTGCAGGAGAGCAAAAACAATCTGCCCGATGGCTTGGTCAATGGTGTTGGCAAGTTCAGCGCGGCGCAGGCCGGAAAATGTGGCGGCGGGGAGCGCGTCGGCAAAAAGTTTGCCCGGGGTCTTGGTGTCATACTCAAGGTCGCATACTTCGTATTGCGGTTCTGCGTCAGGGTCGTTGGGGATTTCGGATATGCTTCTACTTGGTTTGCCTCCTGTTCTTTGTTGTATCTCCATAAAGCTCCTTACCTCGGATGACTGTTCCGCATTGACAGTGCGGCAGTTCGCCGAACGCGAGACCTCAAACCCTTTAAACCCGCTTCCCTGGGCAAGTTTTACGAGGAGGTTTTGTTGGGCACCGGTTTGGCGCTGGGTTTGCTCATTGAGTGCCAGCAGAAATGCACCGTAGGCGTTATTTTGTGGTTCCAGTGAGATTTGAAAAAATGCGGGCCACCCGCCGTTGGCGAAATTATCGTAAAAATTCTGGAAATTGCCCACGATGCCGGTTACACTGCATTGCATCCGTTGGCGCAAAGAGGCCGTCGGCGCGCCGATGGAGAGTTTGAGGAATTCGCCGATGTTGCCGCAGAGATTCACACCCGTGAGATCGACGAGGAGTCCTCCCGCTTCCGCATCCGCGGTTCGGAGCGCCTCGGCTTGGAGATTTTGTACGAAATTGGAATCACTTCCCTTGATCCAGCCGATGATCTGATTAGTGATGGTTTGCAGAATGACATTGATGGCGGCGTATGCAAGGACATTGAGTACATGCTGGATGAAGCTTTCTTTGGTTACGTTGGTGCAGGTGCCGCCTGTAGTCGCCTTGATCCTGCTAAGCATTTGGAATACCGCAGTATCAGTGACTGGTACGGTCGGCCCCTCTTGAATTTTTGGCTCTGGGATGCCCGCTCCTGCACATTGGACCGCGCCGGGTACTACATCAATACCGGCTTGTGCGGCAGAGACAGGCAGGAAAATCTGCACCAGTGTTGCAGAAAGGAATAATGAAGCGATTATAGCGCGAGGAAAAGATTTCATTTTTGGACCTGCGCGATTATTTTCTTGGCGGAGTTGTCCAGATACACACTGAATTCATCGTCCAACTTGATACGCTCATTGATGACAAGTACTGCCATAATCGGATCGCGCTCTGTTCCTTGGAGGAGTTCTGTGGAGCGTTTGAATTGGGTAAGATAATTGAGTATAGTAAGATGAAAATCAGTAAGATCTTTGGGTGCGGTAAGCGCACGGATGCCATTGATCGCTTTTTGATAGGCGTCCGGATAAGTACCGAGGAGTGTCAGCGCGCCATAGTCATGGGATTGTAGGGCGTCGCTGATGATAGTAAGCTCATTATCTCCACGCGCGTTGAGTACCGTAAAAATTTTCTGGATGGAATATAAGTATTGCACGGTGGATTCTTTGGTGGCGGCGTTATCAATATGGATGTCTGCGGTAGTGAAGCGTCTGGCGTCCGCGAGTACCGAGCGGCCTTTAAGCCGGTCTGCGTACTGCTCAATGCTTTTTGTATCAATGTTTGTCTCCGCTCCGGCAAGGATCTGTGCAATTGGCTGGCGCAGAAATGTGCGCGTGAAGTCCGCGGTGAGATTGGCGTGCGCGGTTTCTCGCGCGCCCTTGTTTTCCGTGAGCGGCTCGGAAGTCGGGAAATAATCATTGGGTTTTTTTGGATCTTTTTCCGTATTGGGTTTAGCAGGATCGCGTCCGAGTTTTATCTCCTCGTGGTCTTGGGTTGTGTCGCCGTCGGTATCGGGTTTGCGCGGGTCAGCATGGTACAAAAACTCTTCCCAATCCCTAAGTCCGTCAGCGTCGCTGTCTTGATTGAGTTTTTCAATTTGGTCTTGTCGGAGTTTGAGCGCGATGGTGCCTGCGTCAGGCGGCTGGAGCCGCGGTTTTTTTGCGCGGAGCGCAAAAAAACTAATTGCTATGAGAGCGGCAATAATAAAACACGCGAGTATAACCCTCGCATTGCGGGACTTTGGCAAGAATCGCCTCAATCGCTTATTCATTTCCCCAATAATACCACATTTTCTCCGCAAAAAATCCACGAGTTTTCCCCAATTTCTTCCAAATCTCCACTTGATCATATTGAGGCTAAGCCTCAATATGGTTACATGAGGAAACTGCGGTTTGCCGAGGGGGAGTATTATCATGTTTACAATAGAGGCGTGGATAAACGCGATATCTTTGTTCAAAAGAGAGATTACGAGCGTTTTCTTTTTATTCTCTTCGCGTGCAACGATACACGTCCCCTCCTCAATGGAGGATTAGCCTCAATAGAATCTATTCCACAGAGGGATACGGTGGTGGATATTGTTTGTTTTTGTCTTATGCCGAATCACTATCACTTGCTTTTAAGACAAAAAAGTGAAGGGGGCATTTCCAGTTTTATGCAAAAAGTCGGTACCGCATATACGATGTTTTTCAATATTAAGTACGACCGGAGCGGGGCGTTATTTCAAGGGACTTTTAAATCCGTTCATATTGATGAGGACGCGTACTTATCGCATCTTACGCGCTATATCCATCTGAATCCTGCCGAGCTCAACGAACCTGGCTGGAAGGAAAACGGCATAAATAAATGGGATTCAACCTATGCCTTTGTAAAAAACTATCCATGGTCAAGTTATGCGGATTACCTCGGAGCGAAGCAATTTGGCCATATACTTAATTCCGAATTGGTTTCCGATCTGTATGATTCTCCGCAGAATTACGAAGTTTTTATGAAAGAATGGCTTGGGAAAGACAGGGATATAAGTTTTTTATCAGGTCTCACTATTGAGGCTTAGCCTCAATAGTGAGACTCAATAAGGGGTAGTGTGGTATTATGGGTTTATGGTTAAAAAGTGCCTAAAAATAGGGCTCGTAAGCGCGTTTTTGGCGGGCACTTTTCTCGTACCATTGCCAGCTCCCCAATACGCGCAGTCAGCCGGCGGGTTTATTCCTTTTGGCGGCGTTATTCAGTACGCAAGGGTATGCACATGTAGCGCTCCGAATTGGGGGATCCGTGTGGGGCCGCCAGTAGCGGGCAATTTTATTTATCAGAGCCGAGGATTATTCAGGGAATACCAGATTTTCAGGCCGGGGCCGTGGGTGGTAGGCATTGCGTCCGGGTATGCGCCGTGTATGCAGGTGCGCGGCAACTCTTGCGTAGCTGACGAGCAAGTGCCGGGAGGACCGGTGATTATGCTGGTCGGGACGAGTTTTTGAGGGTGGCGGCGTGACAGAGCGCCGCCCATTGATCATGCGAGAGTTCTTCCGGGCGGATAGTGTCCGAAAGTTCTGCGGCGCGAATGAGCGCAAGTGATTTTTCTTTACTACCCACAATGCTCGCCAACGAGTTGGCGAGCATTTTTCTTTTCTGATTGAATGCTGTACGGGCGAGCGCGAAAAATGTGTCTTGTCCGATAGCGTTTTTGACGAAAAATTCATCGGAAATGTCCGATATGAGAATGATGGCGGAATCCACTTTTGGCTGGGGCGAAAAGCATGCCGCGGGTACGACTTTGATAATCCGCGGCACGCCAAATGCCTGCACACCGAGTGCCAGCAAGTTCATGTGCGGGGGTTTTGCGACTATGCGCTCGGCAACTTCTTTTTGGATGGTGAGCGCGATGATACTTGGCTTGGCGGGGCATTCCAACAAGAGCCGGATGAGCCGGCCCGTGAGATAGTATGGGATATTAGCCACTACCTTATAAGTTCCCAGACTAAGTCTGGAATATATTCCAGACTTAGTCTGGGATATTGATAATATGTCTGCGGGTATAATAGTGACATTGGTGATACTCTCTTGTTGGAGAGCCGCAGTGGTCTGGATAGCAAGCGCCTCGTCTTTTTCTACCGCGATGACTTGTCCGGCGGTCGCCGCAAGCGGCCGCGTCAGGATGCCAGTACCCGGGCCTATTTCCAGTACCGTATCCGCTTTTGTTATTTCCGCCGATCTGATGAGGGCATCAATAACCCAATCACAACGGAGAAAATGCTGTCCGAGCGATTTTTTTACAATCATAATTTCGCCATGAAAATTATTACGCAGTAGGTCTATTAATCAACATTGATGGCGGCGTTTTCCTCGGCGACTTCCAGCAGATGCTCGGGGATTTCGCCCAAAAATCGCGATGGCGGGTTGACTTGGATGGAGCCGAAGTGTATCCGACTTTGCGCGAAACTCAAAAACACTTTTTCTTTGGCGCGGGTGAGCCCGACATAGCAGAGTCGTCGCTCTTCTTCCAGCTCCGCGGGGTTGAAGAGCGCCCGCGCATGCGGGAATATGCCCTCTTCCATCCCGACCATAAATACGATGCGAAATTCCAAACCCTTGGCGGCGTGGAATGTCATGAGATGCACCAGATCGCGCTCTTCTGGTGTAATGTCGTCCTGATCGCTCATGAGCGCCACATCTTCCAGAAGTTTTTGGAGGCCTTCGGGGGACGGCAGTTCGTCGTATTTTTGTGCAAGATTGACCAACTCTTCCACATTTTCCCAGCGCTCGTCCGCCTGCTCGCCTTCTTTGAGATATTCGCGATAGCGGATACTGCGGATGAGATGTTTGAGGAATTGTACGCTGGATAGTGCGCTCGCCTGTACCGCGAGATCGGCAATGATTTCATTGAACCGCACCAGCGCCGGCGCGGATTTGCCGTCGAGTGCTGCTCCGTCGCGTCGTGCTCGGTGCCACGCCAGATACTTGAGCAACGCCTGCTTGCCAATGCCGCGTGTCGGCACATTAATGATGCGCTTCAGCGATACAAGATCATCGCGGTTGAGCGCGAATCGGACATACGCGAGGATGTCTTTGACCTCGCGGCGCTGATAGAAGCGCACGCTCCCCACGATTTTGTAGGGAACATTTTCTTCAATGAGCGCGTCCTCAATTGCGCGTGATTGCGCGTTGGTGCGATAGAGCACGACTATGTCGGCGCGGCGCGCGCTGGCGCGGGTCAGTTCTTTGATCGTGTCAGCGATGAATTGTGCCTCCGCGCGTTCATGGGGAAGTGCTACAACGCGGATGAGTTCCCCGCGGTCTTGATCCGTGGTGAGGTGCTTGTCTTTCTGCAAGCGGTTTTTTGCAATGACACCGGCTGCCGCGTCCAGAATGA
>CAYIQI010000013.1:0-10263 GCA_964365545.1 uncultured Candidatus Saccharibacteria bacterium | reverse complement strand
AGCGCTTCTTTGGCTTGTTTGGAGACGCGTTTGGGGATCTCCACTTTTATTTCTACCAGCAGGTCTCCCCTGCCATAGCCGGATGCGTGCCATGCGCCGCGTCCCCGCACGCTCAAGATGTCGCCGGGCTGGGTGCCTTCGGGCACTTTGAGCCGGATGCCGCCGTCGAGCGTCTCTACATCCACGGTGCCGCCGAGCACGGCCTGGGATACGGTGATGGGCAGACGCATCACGATGTCATCGCCTTGGCGGCGGAAAACCGCGTGCAGGAGCACATGGATTTCAATATAAAGATCGCCTGCCGTGCGTCCTGCGGCAGTCGCATCTCCCTTGCCCGTGATTTTGAGCGCTTCGCCGTCGCGCACGCCCCGCGGGACAAACACCTCAAGCGTCTCCTGTTTTTCGTTGATGCCTTTGCCGCGGCATTCACTGCATGCCTGTTCCGGACGCTTGCCCTCGCCCCGGCACTCCGGGCATACGGAGACGGAAGTGAACGCTCCTAAAAATGTCCGTTGGGTTTTTTGGATATTGCCTTTGCCCTGGCATGTCTGACATATTTTGATTTGAGCGCCGGGCTCGCCGCCGGAGCCGTTACATTTGCCGCAACGCGCCATGCGCAGAATCCCCATCTCTTTTTTCGCGCCCATGATAGATTCCTCAAAAGGGATCTCGATGCCGATGCGCAGATCGCGGCCGCGCTCGGCGGCAGGGCTCCTGCGCCTGCCCGTTCCTCCGTTCCCGCCGCCAAGGAAGTCCTCAAACACATCCGAGAAATCAAAATCGCCGAATCCCCGTGCGTCGCCCGGGCCGCCGTCGCCAAAGTCAACGCGAAATCCGCCGGGCCATTCAAACCCGCCCTGTTCTGCGCCTTGCCGCCCGGCGTGGTCGCGTACCTCGCCGAACTGGTCGTATTGGCTGCGCTTGTGCTCATCAGACAGAATCTGATATGCCTCGTTGATCTCTTTGAAGTGCCGCTCATCTCCGCCTTTGTCCGGATGGAATTTATGCGCAAGGTGGCGGTACGCTTTTTTGACCTCATCCTTGGAGGCGTTGCGCGCGATATTGAGAACCTTGTAGTAATCTTTTGTTGCCATATTCGTATTACAATGTAAGCCGCTCTACCTCAATAGTTCGCTTTTCGCTGATTATGATATTACCGCGTCGGAGCAATGCAATCAAGAGGGCGGTCAATGCCACGACAATAAAATAAAGCGGGAAGCTCAAGGTGCGTAGCGCAAAGAAGAACGCGAGCGCGGACAGGAACGGCAGGAAACGCGCATACGGCCCGAGTAACTCCTCCACCTTCTCGGTGATGGTGCGATGCAGGACATCCGCGAGCCGCTCCCCGCCCCTGACTGATATGCCGTAGCGCCGGGCGAGCTCGTTGCGTTGTTCCGCCACGAGAGCCGCGATTTCTTTTTTGTTTGCCGCGCCCAATTCCACGCCCTGCGTTTTTAACTGGCCTTCAAGATTCTGCGCTAAAAATTCGTCCACGGTAATCAAAGAATCCGTTCGGGGAATGCCCTGAAGATCTGAAAACGCTCCGGAAAGAGCGCGGAGCGAAAAATCAACTGCGGTGCGCGGAATGATGTTTTCTGCCGGGCGCTCGCGGCCGGCGATTTGCTGATAGTAGAAGAGGGCGATGACGAGCGATATCGCGGTAAAATAAACCGGCAGGCCCGCCTTGAGCGTTTTGGAAGTGCTGAAAGCAATGGAGAGCGCATACTCGCTGCGGATGCGTCGGCCGGCAAAGGCCGCGAGCAGCATCGCCGCGGCGACGCCGCTTGCCATAGGCAGAGTTTGCGGCATCAAGAAAAACGCGGCAGCGGGCACCACGGCAGTTCCGGCATAGAGAAGCCACGCTGATTCGATAAAAAGCGAGGCAAGAGAAAACAAAGACGCCGCAAGGATGACTGCTCCTACCGGGATAATAAACCCGCCGTAGCTTTTGAAAGACCCTGCGGCAATCAGGAGCACGGCACCCTGCCACGCCCACAATGCGCCGATACCAGCCACCGTCGCAACTACCGCAAGAACAGATTGTTTTATGGAGAACTTCATTGTGTACGAAAACGCCCTCTCTGTGTTCGGGCGACGCTTACCGTTTTGCCCACTGCGGCGCCCGCCGCGCTTTTTTCAATCCGAACTTTTTCCTTTCTTTCATGCGCGGATCGCGCTTCAGGAATCCTGCGCGCTTCATCCTCTTACGGAAGTCGGGATTGAATGTGATGAGGCACCGGGCAAGACCATGGCGTACCGCCTCTGCCTGCGCATGGATGCCGCCGCCCGACACATGCGCCGAGACGCGGAACCGCTCCCACAGCTTCATTTTCTTGAGCGCGTCTTCCGCGATTTTCTGCAAATCCAGCGTCGGGAAATAATCGCCGTACGCTTTGTCATTGACCATAAACGGGCCTGACTTGGTGAAAAGGCGCACGCGGGCAATCGCGGTTTTTCTGCGGCCGACCGCCTCAAAATACCGGTCGCGGCCCGATGGATGCGCCGGCCATACAGGCTCCGAATCCGCTCGGGCTGATGCTTCCGGCGATGGCATGAGCGTCGCGTCCGGAGGCGCGAGTGCGCCCGTGCCTTCTTGGGATACGGCAAGGGCGGGCTCGGGCGCGGACGGCGTTTTTGTGGCGGATTTCTTGGATCGTCCCGATTTAATCGGGACGGATTTTGCGGCTCTTTTTTTTGGCGTTTCAGGCATAAAAATCAGGCGGCAGCGCCTTTATGCAAGGTAAGATTTTTCATCATGCGCGGGCGGAGACGGTTTTTGGGAAGCATGCCCAGCACCGCATGGCGCAAAGCCGCACGCGAATCGCGCGCCATCATGCGCTCGAGCGATTCTTCCCGCAGGCCGCCCGGGAAGCCGGAATGGCGGCGATACAGTTTTTGCAAAGGTTTCTTGCCGGTGACGCGAATATGGTCCGTGCTAAACACGGTTATTTTATTTCCGCTCAATCGCGCAGGATCAAAATCAGGAGTGGTTTTCCCCTGAAGCGCCATCGCGATTTCAACCGCCAGGCGGCCAAGGATTTTATTCGTTGCGTCGATTATTTTATCCGGTGCGGGCATAATAATAAGAGGTTTATACCAGTTCAATGATTGCCATGTGTGCGCCATCGCTGCGCCGCTGTCCCGTCTTGATCACTCTCGTATAGCCGCCTTTACGATCCCGCATCGCTTCGGCCCGCGCAATGATGCGGCTTGCAATCGCGGGTGAGAATGACGCAATAAGAAGGCGGCGGCTGGCAAGCGTCGGATTTTTCCCGCGGGTGATGGATTTCTCCACAAACGGCCGCAGTTCTTTTGCTTTTGCTTCGGTTGTGCGGATACGGCCGTGCATAAAAAAAGAACCCGCGAGGCCTTTCATCAGCGCCTTTCGCTGTCCCCGTTCTCTCCCGAATTTTCTGCCTTTTTTCAAATGCCGCATCTTATGTGAATAAGGAATTATAAATCGGGAATCAGGAAGATAGCGGCCGGCGCCATGATTTCTAACTCCTGATTCAAGGTTATGGTTTTAGCGTGATACCCAGATTTCCCAGCGCCTTTTTGATCTCTTGAATCCCTTTCTCGCCGATGCCTTCTACTTCGCCCAGAGCAGGGGCGCGCTTGCGCGCGAGGCCCGCGACGGTCTTGATGCCGGCTTCCCGCAACGCATTGAGCGTGCGGCTGGAAAGTCTGATGTCGTCGAGCTTGAGTTTGGCGGCCGCATCTTGCGCGTCAGAGATTTTAGATTCGCCGGAGAGGGCCGGCGCGCGCGCCTTTTTATCCGAGATCATCGGCGGAGAGACGCGAGCCGTTCCCGCAGAGCGGGACGTCTCGTCTGCTGTCTCAGCAAAGCCGTCGCGTAGCGCCCCGAATTGATCGGTCAGGATATCCGCGGCAGCCATGAATGCATCGCGCGGAGAGATTGAGCCGTCGGTTTCAATGACAAAGCGGATCAGGTGATAATCAGTGCGGTCGCCTACGCGCATATTTTTTACTTCATAATTGACATGGCGCACGGGCGAGAACGCGGCGTCGAGCGCAATGGTGCCGACTTCTACCTTGTCTTTGCTGCGCGCCTCCACCGGTACATAGCCGCGTCCGGATTCTACGACCGCCTCGATTGCAAGGCGCGCTTTTTTTGCGGTCAGAGTCGCGATATGCAAAGCGGGCGTCATTAGTTCAACTTGAGACGGCAGGGAAAAATCTTTGCCTAAAACCTCGCGCTCCCCCGTGGCCGCGAGCGTAATCGTATGCGGGCCGTCATCGTGCAGACGGAAACGAAGCTGTTTGATATTGAGCGTCAGATCAACGATGTCTTCCATGACGCCCTCGATGGTGGTGAATTCATGCCCCGCGCCTTCAATGTTGATGGAGGTGACGGCGGCGCCGTTGAGTGAGGAGAGCATGACGCGGCGCATGCTGTTGCCGATCGTATGGCCGTATCCGGGATACAGGCCAGTAATCTCAATCACGGCGCGATTGCCGGCCTCCTCTACGATTTCTGGTTTTGACGGAAGAGAAATCATCGTATCGTTTCCGACATTGTCGTTTCGCTCAGCGACAAGACACTTTTGGAACCGAGTCCCGCGCTGTGCCGCACGACTGAGTCCTGACAATATCGGCGGCGGTTAACGCGAATAAAACTCTTTTACTTTTATAATGTCAAATGTAACGCCCGATATGCCGCGGTCAGGAACGCCGACAACGGTTCCGGTCTTGCGCCTGCTGTCAAGCGCGAGCCACGGCGGCGCCTGCACCGCTGCGAGTCGTTCGCCCAAAGCGGCAAATCCGCTGGCGCGTCCGGCGCGTGCGGTAAAGCCGATGCTATCGCCCTTTCGGGTCTGATACGACGGGGTGCGCACGGTGCGGCCATTGACGGCGATATGGCCATGGCTGATTGTCTGGCGTGCTGCCCGTCCGGATGGCGCAAACCCGAGGCGCCGCGTTACCACATCAAGCCGACTTTCGAGCATCTGGATAAGATGCGCATCAAAAAGTCCTGATTTCCGCGATGCCTGTTCAACATAATGTTTAATGTCGCGATTGTCAAGCCCGTAGAAAAAACGCAGTTTTTGTTTTTCCCGTTGCAAATCGCCGAACTCCGACGATTTCCCCGGCCGCCCCTTCCCCCTGCCTTTTTTGGCACCGTGCACGCCCGGCGCGTATGCGCGCCGCACCATGGCGCATTTGGGGCCAATGCATCGATCGCCCTTGAGAAAGAGTTTCTCGCCGAGGCGCCGTTCTGTTTTTTCGAGGATTCTTGGCATAACTTCAGATAGTATCCCGCATCAAGAATTAAATATTCTATAACTCGTCTACACCCTCCTCACTTTCGGCTTGCGCGGGCCGTTGTGCGGGATCGGGGTGATGTCTCTGATGGACAGAAGATTAAATCCGTTGTTGGCAAGCGCGCGCACCGCCGAATCGCGTCCCGCGCCCACCCCGCTCACCCGCGCATGCAGATCCGCCACGCCCAGGCGACGGGCTTTTTCAGCGACCACCTCGGCTACCCGTGCCGCGGCATATGGGGTTGCCTTGCGCGTGCCCGAGAAGCCGACGCCGCCGGCGCTTGCCGAGACCAACGCATTGCCCCGCTCATCCGTAATGAGTATCAGAGTATTATTGTATGTTGCCTGAATATGCGCAATACCAAGTGTCACAAGTCGTCCGGATCTTGCACCCGTTTTCTTCGCGGCCGCAGTATCGTCTGCTTCGCCCGCCTGTCCTCCTTTGGTGATAATGCGTTTCTTTCCCATAGTAAATATTACGTCTTTGCATTTGCGTCTTTGCGTCCCGATCCCATGGTGCGGCGCACATTGCCACGGCGCGTGCGCGAATTGGTCTTAGTGCGCTGACCGCGCACCGGCAGAGCGCGCATATGCCTGCTGCCGCGGTATGTATTGAGCTCGCGCAAGCGCTTAATATTAGTTGCAATCTCGCGGCGCAGCTCCCCCTCTATCTTGTACTTTTTTTCAATGATTTCACGGATGCGTCCCACTTCTTGCTGGTTGAGGTCTTTGGCGCGCGTGTCGGGATTAATAGCCGCTGCCGCAATTATTTTCTTTGCCATAGGCAAGCCAACCCCGTAGATATAGGGCAGGGAGTAAAGGATTTTTTTGTTGTCGGGGATATTGATTCCGGCAATGCGCATAACCGTTCCCGATATTGCCTTCGGCTTTGCCGCACGGCGCTTTCGGGACAATGAGAAACAGAGAATTAATGTAGCATGCTGCCGAGCAAAACGCAATGTCGGCAGTGAGACCGCGCAGGGCTTTCAGCCCTGACGCTGTTTATGTTTGGGATTGCTCTTACAGACGATAAAGAGCCGTCCTTTCCTGCGGACGACCTTGCATTTTGCACACCGCGTTTTGATAGATGCCTGGACTTTCATAACCGCTGCCGAAGTTGTCCGATATTGCAGAGCATGGTACCCGTGTGGCTTTATCCCGACAGCGCCGTGCCGCAGAGCGCAACGGCAACGTCGGGAGCGGTCACTTCATCCGCAATACGATCCTCCCTTTGGTCGTATCGTACGGGCTCATTTCAATTTTCACGCGGTCGCCCAAAAGCACTTTAATGTGGTTGATACGCATTTTGCCGGACAGATGTCCGAGGATGGTCCGTCCTTCCCCGACATCCACCCGAAAAAGCGCATTGGGCAGATTTTCAATCACTACCCCCTCCTCATAAATCTTTGGTGTTTTTGGCGCCATGAGTGCGATAGTGGGTATAGTAGCAGAAATAGCGGATTCGCGTCAAGTTGCTTTTGATGCGGATGAACGGTCACTCTTCTTTTTTCTTATCTTTATCCTCAAACTCCGCTTCTTTGGGCTGGGGGCCGCTGCCGCCGGCGTCTGATGCGCCGTCTGCGCTCGGTGCGCCGGCGGCTCCGGGCGCGCCTTGCCCGCCCATCATTGCCTCGCTTATCTTTTGCATTGCAGAAGAGAGCTCCGCGCTCGCGCGTGCGAGCGCGTCTTTGTCATCGCGGTCTTTGACGTCTTTTACTCCGTTGATCTTGGACTCAATATCTGCGCGGATTTCAGCCGGCGCTTTTTCTCCGGCATCGCGCAATGCTTTCTCCGCCGTATAGATCATCACATCCGCGGCGTTGCGCCCCTCCACCATCTCGCGTTTCTTACGGTCGTCCTCGGCATGCAGTTGCGCGTCTTTTTTCATGCGCTCGATTTCGTCTTTGGTAAGCGCGCTCGATGCTTCAATCTTGACGGATTGGGTGCGTCCGCTCGCTTTGTCTTTTGCGGCGACCGTGAGAATGCCGTTTGCGTCGATGTCAAACGATACTTCCACCTGCGGCGTGCCGCGGGGGGCCGGCGGTATGCCGTCAAGGATAAACCGCGCGAGCGTTTTATTATCTCCTGCCATTTCGCGCTCGCCCTGCAGGACATGGATTTCCACCGAGGTCTGGCTGTCAGCGGCAGTGGAAAAAACTTGCGTCCGGCTCGTCGGCACCGTCGTATTTTTCTCAATGATGTGCGTCATCACGCCGCCGAGCGTCTCAATGCCCACTGAGAGCGGCGTCACATCCAAAAGAAGCACGTCTTTCACATCGCCCTGCAAGATACCTGCCTGCACCGCAGCGCCCAGCGCTACGACCTCGTCGGGATTGATAGTGCGATTCGGCTCTTTGCCGAAAAGATTTTTCACGCCTTCCACAATCGCCGGCATCCGGGTCTGTCCGCCTACGAGAATCACCTCATCAATATCGCTGATGGCAAATCCGGAATCCTTGACCACTTGTTTGGTAATCGCAAGCGACTTATCAATCATCTCGCGTACGAGTTCTTCCAGTTTTGCCCGCGCAAGGCGCATCGCCAAATGCTTGGGCCCTGCCGCGTCCGATGTGATAAACGGCAGATTGATTTCCGTTTCCAGTGTCGTGGAAAGCTCGTGCTTGGCGCGCTCGGCCGCTTCTTTCAGGCGCTGGAGCGCGAGCGTATCGCGCGACAAATCAATCCCCTCTTGTTTCCTGAACTCATCGACAATCCACCCAATCAGTTTTTGGTCAAAATCGTCGCCGCCCAAATGTGTGTCGCCGCCAACCGCTTTGACTTCAATCGTATCTCCGGCAACCTCCAGCACCGAGAGGTCAAAGGTCCCGCCGCCAAAATCATACACTACGATCTGCTCGTCCTTTTTTTTGTTAAATCCGTATGCCAGCGCCGCTGCCGTCGGCTCATTGAGGATCCTGCGCACTTTGAATCCGGCAATTTCTCCGGCGGCCTGCGTCGCCTTTCTCTGCGCATCGTCGAAATATGCGGGCACCGTGATCACCGCTTCGGTGATTTTGTCGCCAAGTTTCTCTTCGGCATCTGTCTTGAGTTTTTGCAAAATCATCGCCGATATCTCCTCCGGCCGCCAGAACTTATCGCCCATTTTTATCTCCACGCTCGCACTGGCGCCTTCTTTCAACTCATAGGGCAGCCATCCTTTGTCCCTCTCGAGCGCCGTATCCGTTGCCTTGCGGCCGATGAGCCGTTTGATGGAAAAAAGCGTATTTTTCGGATTGGTTACGGCCTGGCGCTTTGCCAGGAGCCCCACGAGCCGATCGCCGGATTTTGACATCGCGACCATCGAGGGCGTGGTGCGCGCCCCCTCTTTATTCTCGATGATTTTCGGCTCGCCTGCCTCAATCACGGCCATGGCCGAATTGGTGGTCCCGAGATCTATGCCCAATATTTTTGCCATATGATTTTTATGATTATATTTATCCTCATCCATGCCCGGCGCTTTAGTGTCGGGCTTTTACTTTGCGACATTTATCCGCTTTGACCCTTGCTCAATTTCACCCGCGCCGGGCGGATGATGCGTCCCTGCATACGGTATCCTTTTTGCAGGATGCGCGCCACCGCGCCCGCGCTCACCGCTGACTCTTCCTCGCCGATTGCCTCATGTATTTGGGGGTCAAACGCATCCCCGGTGTTTACTTCAGCCGCTTCAACACCCTGTTTTCGCAGGATATTTTCCAGTTGACCGCGGATGAGCACAATCCCTCTTTCCGCTTCCGGCGCCAACGGCGTACCCAACGCCAAATCAAAATTATCCAAGACCCCGATCAATTCTTGCAGTAAATCCCCGGTGGCATACCGCGCCAAATCTTCAAATCGCTTCACCTCGTCTTTTTTATAATTAATGAGATCCGCTTTTGCCCTCTGCCATCCGTCCAGATATTCTCTGCGCTCTTTATCGCAGATCGTGCGGTCCGCTTTCAGGCGTTTTATCTTTGCCTGCAAATCAGGCGTGCCGCCTTCCTCGTCCGGCACGAGTTCCACATCAAGATCTTCGTTTTCTATTTTCTCGTTTTTGTCGTTCATGAGGGTGAGCGGCTTTTGATCCGCCGGGCGATCGCCTTATGTTTTTTGTAATTGGTCCGCGTGGGCCCGAGCATTGCGACAAATCCGTGGAATCCCTCTCTATGCTCCCAGCAGGCAATCGTCATGGTGTAGTCGCGCGCAGGCCGCCACGGGTTCTCACGGCCGATAAACATGCGCTCGCCGTCTTCTTCGGTATCTAAATCGTGCAGGAGTCCGCGGATGCCCTCGTCCATGACATCGGCGATCCGCCCAAAGTCCCTGGCGTGCGCCGCACTTTCAAACTCCGGCTCGTCCAACAGCTCCGAAAATCCCGCTTCATAAAATACGCCCTGGTCTGTTAGGCCGGCCGCGGCAAAGGTGCCGGAAATCCGCGCGACCGTACGGCTCAATTCTTTTACAAACGCTTCCGGCCCGGACACGCGGAACGCCTCGGCAAGCCATGTTTTTTCGCGCAGAGTCAAATCCGCATCAGCGAGCAGGTGATCCACAAAAAATCGATACCCGCGGTCCGTCGGCACTCTGCCTGCCGAGGTATGGGGCTGTTCCAGATATCCTTGCTCGTCCAGTTTTAGAAGTTCGCTCCTGATGGTCGCGGGGCTTACGGCAATGTCCAAAATCCTGCCAAGGTCATGCGAGGCAATGGGGCGCGCGGTTGCGATATATTCCCGTATCACGGCGCCCAGTATGGATTGTTGGCGTTCCTGCAGCATTAATAAAGGCATTATACACGAGTTGGCAGTCCTCTGTCAAGAGTGCTAACTCTCTCACCACTCGCCTTTTTGCGCAAGAGGTTTCAGCGCGGACAAATTCACCTCGCTCGGGAGGCGGGAACCCTCCGTGTTCTCCGCTCTTTTGGCGGATGCCAAAAGAGCGGAGCCCCGGTCTCCCTGCCTCTCCGCTTCGGGAATTTGTAGCCGCGCTTCCACATTGCGCAAAAAGG
>CAYIQI010000012.1:0-10472 GCA_964365545.1 uncultured Candidatus Saccharibacteria bacterium | reverse complement strand
GCAAGTTTGTGAAATTTTTAATGCCGCCATTACCGTTGTCAATCTTAAATCCAAGTTCGTCTAAAGTGACGAAAATATTTAATAAAAATCCAGGGCTGTTTCAAGGTTATGGGGAAGCCAGGTTCGATTTTAATTTGGGGACTAACGCGAATCCGGATGACGAATATTTCTATGAAATGTACCGGTTAGCTGATGAAAACAATCTAATAGTCCAAATACACCCAGATAAAGGACAACTGGGAACGCTTAAACGCATTTTGGAAAAATATCCCGATGTTAAATTTCTCGCACATGTAATGCCGGATGTTAAAATAGAGGTCGGCAAATTAATGGAGACCCACCCCAACCTTTATTATTCACTAGATGCAGAAATTAATTATATTTTTGGTTATCAGACCATACAAAATAATAAGGGCCCGACCAAAGAAGAATATTTGAAATTTATCAGGGAAAATTTTGATTCCTTGCTAGAAGAGGCGCTTGGTAATTGGCAAGAAATCATAGAGGCGCATTCAAACCAATTCACTTGGGGGTCAGATCGGTGGTATACCTGGCATTTTGACCCCGAAGTTGGTGGCCTGATAGTGGAATTTGGAAGGACTTTTATTGGTCACCTAGACCCCGCCATCCAAGAGAAGTTCGCTTATAAGAATGCCGAGAGATTGTTGCAGGAGCGGTAGTCTCTTTAAAATTTATAAAGCATATAAAAAAAGGGTAATTTGTGAGAATTTCATTCGGCAGTATCACTGATGCCGTCATTGTGCCGGTGTATGACATGCTCGCTTTTGACGATGAGGGAGAAGAGCAGGATCCGTTCGACGGGTGCCGGGTTTTTGTGAGGACCCGGCGAGTGACGCAGCTCATCCGTACGGCTACGGGCTGGTCGCCTGACAATCCGCCTCATGACGATATTGGCTATCGTCCGGTCGCGACCTTTACGGTTGCCAGGAATTGCGACGATGTGCAGGGCGAGCTGATGGAGCACTTATGCTCCGTGCCGATATTGCGGCGGGGCCGATGGATCAACACATTCAATAACGCTCCGAGGCGGTAACCGCCTCGGAGTTTTTTTATTGAGTATATGTTTTGTCCGTATCAGCCCCGGTCGGACTTTGGTTGATGGCGCGCCGCTCTTGCAAATTACGGGGAGATCGTGCACCATGGCTGCATGGCGCTTATCAAAGCAGAATATATTTGGCTCGACGGCACGCGGCCCACGCCGATGTTGCGTTCCAAAACGAAAATCATCGAGGGCGTGGCGCGGATGCCGAGCGATATTCCCGGCTGGGGGTTTGACGGATCCAGCACCGAGCAGGCGACCGGATCAAAGAGCGACTGCCTGCTCACGCCGGTAAGGGTGGCGCGCGATCCCATCCGCGGGGGCGAGCATGTGCTGGTAATGTGCGAGGTCATGGATGCGGAAGGCAAACCGCACCAGACCAATACGCGGGCGCCCTTGGCTGAAATTGCAAAAAAATATGAAAGCGAGGAGCCGTGGTTCGGCATAGAGCAAGAGTATACGCTGTTTCAGGGAGATCGTCCGCTGGGATTTCCGGCGGCCGGATTCCCTGCGGGGCAGGGCCCTTATTATTGCGGCGTTGGCGCCGGACGGATTTTCGGGCGGGCGCTTGCTGAGGCGCATCTGGATGCATGTATGGCTGCCGGACTTACGATCGCGGGCATTAATGCGGAGGTGATGCCCGGACAATGGGAATTTCAAATAGGCCCTATCGGCCCCCTGGCAGTGGGGGATGAGATGTGGCTCGGCCGCTGGATCCTGGAACGGCTCGGAGAAGATATGGGCATTACTATTTCCTACGCGCCAAAACCGGTGGCGGGGGATTGGAACGGCGCCGGAGCGCACACCAATTTCAGCACCAAAGCAATGCGTGCCGAGGGCGGCATGGCGGTGATTGAAGAGGCGTGCATCAAGTTGGGACTCAAACACGCGGATCATATCGGCGCATACGGCGCGGGCAATGCGGAGCGCCTGACCGGCAAACACGAGACATGCAGTATCCGTGAATTTCGTTTTGGCGTGAGCGATCGGGGCGCATCCGTCAGGATTCCGATATTTACCGCACAGCAAAGAAGAGGGTATCTGGAAGACCGCCGTCCGGCGGCCAATATGGATCCGTACCGCGTGGCGGCGAAATTGATTGAGACAATCTCGTCTCCGCTTGCAGCCGCCGCCGGCATGGGCAACGGCTCACTGCTCATGGACGGCGAGAATCTCTCGTTTCTGCCATAGACCTCTTGCACGATAATCCTTTCGCCTGCACTATGGAGATTTTCATATTTCGTCAAGAAAAGTTAGAAAGTTTCTCACCAGAAGAAAACACCGCATAGCCAGGCCATATTTTGGACTTTTTCTGGCGCTGCGTATGGGGTGCTTGACATAGTATGCCATCCATGATAAGATGGGAGTACTTACATGGGAGATGTTTAGAGAACGGGGTCGGGTTTTACTTTTCATGGTTCTGTGTTTGGAGTTTTAGTTTTATTTGCGTTAATCATTCTTTAGTTATGCAAGAAGGAATTATCGCCCGGCTCACTGATAAGGGTTTCGGGTTCATTAAGCGCGATGGTCAGGAGCGGGATCTTTTTTTCCACTCCAACGAGCTGGTCAACATTACATTTGACGAGCTTCGCGAAGGCGACCGCGTATCCTTTGAAGTTGCGGACAGCCCGAAAGGGCCGAATGCGGTCAAAGTGAGCAAAGTCGGCTGATCAGCCTGATCTGCCAAAAGCGTCCCGATATATCGGGACGCTTTTGTATTGGGGGCGTTATCTCTCAACCGTTACCGGAGGAAAACAAAAGACAATCGAGTTTTAGAGAAAATAGCGTATCGCATTTATACACTGCCGAGTTGATGAAATATATCAGTAGACAATTTATCCGTCGATGATACGATGATCTCGGCGCCAGCGGCACGCAATGCATCCGCTGATTCTGAAGTTGCCACAGCGGCGCAATGAAAACCGCCCGTCACTGCGGCGCGCACTCCATTTATCGCATCCTCAACGACAATGGTATGGGACGGTTCAATCCGCAATAATCTCGCCGCCGTAAGAAAGATGTCAGGATGGGGCTTGGGAAGTTGAAAATCGTATCCCGTGATGATCGCGTCAAAATATTCCGTAAGCCGCGCCACCGCAAGGACGGTGGCCGCGTTTTTGCTTGAAGACGCTGCCGCTATCCGCCATCCTGTTTTCTGAATCTGGCGAAGGAGCCGTACGATACCCGGCAGCGGTAACAGGCGCGTCCGTTCCAACGATGCAAGATAGTAATGCTGTTTGCGGTCGCCGATCTTCCTGACGAGTTCGATAGTCGCCGCATGTCCTAAAATAATCCGAATGCCCTCATCCCTCGGAATGCCGTTTATCGACAGGTATTCTTGCTTGCCGAAAGGGATGCTCTCTTCGGAAAATACCCGTTGCCATGCCCGAAAGTGTAAAGGCACGGTATCCACGAGCACGCCGTCCACATCAAAAATCACCGCTGAAATCGGATAGTTCTCGTTATTTTTTTTATCGTAAAGCGCCATATTTGGTAGTGTATATAAAAACTCGGCGGAAAGAAACTCTTTCCGCCGGGCGACTCCATAATACTTTCAATTCAAGCCGACTCCAATCGGTCAAAAAGTTGTCGTTTCAGAGCAGCCAACTTTTCATCCGGTAAGGGCTGACCCGCGTGATGGCGGGAAGCGATAAAGAACTCTGATAGCCATTTTTGGGTTCCTACGGCATTTGTGCCATCCGCTGCTGCGATGGCACACGCCAAATCGCGAAAATCCGCGAGCTGGCGCACCTCACTAATGGCATGGCGCCATTCCGATGTCCTGATATCGGGTGGCAAATGAAGAGATTGCAATTGTGATTTTGCTGATCTCCATAATTCATCGGGTAGCATTTTTTTTAGAACATCCAAAAAAATACCCCGCGCATCCGGACGGATCCTGCAACAGTCGGTGAGCCAGCGAGTTATGATGCCGCATGGTTCGTAATAACGCCATACCGCTTCGCGTATTTCCGCCTCATTCGCGGGTTGGGGATATTCTACCCGATATCCATAATGGGGCGAAAAATAACGCGGAGCCGTAAAATCTACATACTGCATTGTCGCGAGGTTCTTGTTGTGAAAAACAAAATTGCTCGCGATCGGATCTATGCCGACTTCTTGACACCCGTCAGGGAGGCGCGACTGGCGAAAAACACACCGCATAGCATACACCATCTCCTGAGCAAGCCCACGGAGGAAATCCGGTGAGGATTCGGCGCACTCCATACTTTTCTCAACAGAAATGCCGCCATCCGGAACATCCATAAGAATAAATGGCTCGTTGGTTGTGTGGGCGCTTGAGATAACCGCGTGGGTGTCCTCCAAAGACGGAACAGAGACACCAAGCGCCGCTACCTTCTCCATATAGGTCAGGATTTCCGTCATGAATGCGCTTGCCTCACTGCGGGACGCAAATCCTTCAGGGCGCAGAACATGATGCGGGGTGATGATTTTGATCACACGCCCGGGAATCCGATAGACACGCGAGTAAAACCTTTCAGCGACAAACTCAAATTCTTCCCCATAATGTTCAAGGCGGGAAAGAAATGAGGAGAGAAACTTATGCTTCATGACATATCCTCTCTGTTTTGATTAATTAGATCATACGCCGCGGAGATAAATACATCGCGACCTCCGGGCACAATGATCGCCCCTGCATAGCCCGCGGCAAGTGCCGGCGTGCCATCCATTTCTGTTCTATCACCGATCGCAATGCAATGATGGGGCGCAAATCCCATTCGCTCCGCAATCCGCATAAAAAAATCGGCGTGCGGTTTGGAAATACCGAGCGTATCGGATCCGAAAATCGGTGTGTCAGGTATTGCCTTGTCCACGCCCAATGTCGCAAGTACTCGGCGACCAACATCAATAGGGGAGTTGGTTCCGAAAACAATGCGATATCTTTGATTCAATGAGCAGAGCGTCTTACAAACTTCTTCATCGGGACTAAGCCATTGTTCCGGTTGCCATACGCGGCATCGGAACTCATCCCACTGTTCCTGCATAATACCGAATGATCTGACGGTTTCGGTCATACCAGCAGGTCTGCTAAATAAGGCGCTTAATTCTTGACGACGAGCCATTACCCGAGTATGCATCGTCTCATAGCTGATTAACTCGTCCGTTTGCGCTCCAAGAATCTCTGCTACTGCGGATATCTCCCCCCGTGTTCCAGCGGCATGATATTCCGGATGATGATACAGCGTATCGTCGATATCGCAAACAATCACGCGGATTATTGCCAATCGATCTGGTACGACAAGCCATCCCCACCCGCTCTGATTCGGTAATCTCTCCACATGCCCCCCCTTCTTGTGTTGGGAATCTTTTGTCAAAGAGCGATTACTCTCTTGATATACATTACAAACCGCGAATAAAACAGATTTGTTTTTCTTTAATAAGGTTGAATACGCCGACGGTACCGTGCTATACTGGATGGCATGGAGATACCGGATGCGAAAATATCCGTCATTCCGCAATTTCTCGCCTCGTACAGCAGTGGGGGCTTTTAATAGGAACTTTTCCCGCGCTTTTCGAGTTATAAAATCATTATGTGCGGCATTGTCGGCTACATCGGCAAGAAAAATGGGCTCGCGATCGGCATGGAATGCCTGAAACAGCTGGAGTACCGCGGCTATGACTCGGCGGGAGTCGCTTTTTTGGATTCCCGATCCGGCGGAATTGCTACCGCCAAAGCGGTCGGCAGAGTAAGCCGTCTGCAAGAAAAACTGGATCCGGCAACGAAGTCGCCGCTTGCGATTTTTCATACGCGGTGGGCGACGCACGGTAGTGTTACTGAAGCCAACACGCACCCCCACGCCGATTGTACGCAGACGATATGGGTCGCGCATAACGGCATCGTGGAGAATTATAAAGAACTGCGAACTGCGCTGGAAAAATCGGGGCACAGCTTTCGATCCGAAACCGATACCGAAGTCATTCCGCATCTCATAGAAGAAGAATTAAAAAAGCATCCGTTGGAAGACGCGGTGCGCTACGCTCTCAAAAAAATACAAGGCACTTATGGGCTGGTCGTCGTGTCATCGCGGGATCCGGACACGCTCATCGCCGCCCGTAATTTCAGCCCGCTTCTGATCGGCATTGGCAAGGACGAATACATCGTGGCATCCGACGCGTCAGCCGTGCTCAAACATACGGCGCAAGTCGTGTATCTGGACGACGGCGAGATTGCCGTGCTCACCCATGGCGAACATCATGTCTATGACGCGGGGCATCGCCCCCGCACGAAACAAGTGCATGAGATTGCATGGTCTTTGGCGCAGGCAGAGCAGGGCGGGTATGCGCATTTTATGGAAAAAGAAATTTTCGAACAGCCCGAGGCAATAGAAAATTCCATTCGCGGGCGGCTCGTTACGAACGAAGGCATGGCAAAACTCGGAGGGCTCTCCGCGGCCGCCGATACCCTGCGGACGGCAAAGCGCGTTCTCGTTGCGGCGTGCGGTACTGCGTATCTCGCGGGAAAAATCGGCGAGTATATGCTGGAAGAATACGCAGGCATTCCGGTCAAAGCCGACATCGCCTCGGAATTCCGTTATCGCAAGCCGGTTTTCCGCGACGGCGATATCCTGCTTGCCGTCTCCCAGTCCGGAGAAACAGCGGATACACTTGCCGCCATCCGCGAGGCAAAAGAAAAAGGCATACCAACCTTCGGCATTGTAAACGCCGTCGGATCCACCATCGCGCGCGAAACCGACGCGGGGGTCTACCAGCATGTGGGGCCTGAAATCGGCGTCGCCTCCACCAAGGCATTCACTTCACAGGTCACCATTATGGCGCTGTTCACGATGTTTCTCGGTCGCCAGCGCGATATGTCGCTCGTCACCGGCGAGCGCATTGCAAAAGAACTCCAGCGCATCCCGGATTTCATGCGTACGATCCTGCCGCAAAGCTCCGCTATCGCGGATCTCGCAGGAAAATATCGCCGCCACAAGAATTTCTTCTTCCTCGGGAGAAAATACAATCTGCCGGTGGCGATGGAAGGCGCACTGAAGCTCAAAGAGATTTCGTATGTTCACGCCGAGGGCTACGGCGCCGGAGAACTGAAGCATGGGCCCATCGCACTGATTGACCGGGGATTTCCGTCCGTCTGTATCGCGCCGCAGGACTCGGTGTATGAGAAAATGCTCTCCAATATGGAAGAAATAAAAGCGCGCGGCGGCCCGGTGATTGCGATTGCGACCGAGGGCGATACGAGAATCCGTGACATTGCCGACGATGTCGTGTATATCCCCAAGACACTGGAGATGCTGACACCGCTCTTGTCTGTCGTGCCGCTCCAGCTTTTTGCGTATCACTCGGGCGTCCTGCGGGGGCTGGATGTGGACAAACCGCGGAATCTCGCCAAATCAGTGACGGTGGAGTAGGATGGAAAATATGCAAGCTCTCATTTTTGATGCATCAGCCGGTTGGGAATCTTCGTCGGGATTTGAAAAAGTCGAGGTGCCGGAACCGGTGATTGACGAGAAAGATAATCCGGCTGACGCGCATGCCGTTATTATCAAAGTCCACTACGCCGGGGTCTGCGGCTCGGACCGCGGGATATGGCGTCGTCAGGCATTTCGCGATCACATCCTCGGCAGTTTGGCGGCAGAGAAAAAGTCATACCGTATTCTGGGGCATGAATTTTTTGGCAGTGTCGTAGCGATTGGCTCGCAAGTCGCACGAACCAAAATCGGCGATTTTGCGACATGCGAATCACATGTGGTATGCAACACCTGCTACCAATGCCAGCGCGGCGAGCACCATGTCTGCACCAACGAAAAGATCCTCGGTATTTCCCATGACGGAGGATTTGCCGAGTATACCAAAGTGCCAGAGCATATCGTCTGGGTGACGGATACCGCGCGGATTCGTCCGGAAATCGCCGCCATGCAGGAGCCGTTTGGCAACGCGGTGCACGCCGCGTCGAAAGTGGATCTCGCGGGCAAGACCGTCGCCGTGTTCGGACTCGGCCCCATCGGCATGATGCTCGCACTCGTCATCCGCGGGCTTGGCGCCTCATCCATCATCGGCGCGGACCCGAATCCCATAGCGCGGGAAATGGCACAGCGATTGGGGATTGATTATGCTATTCCGGTAGCGGCGGGGTCAAAAGAAAAGCCGCACGCGCATGATGCGGCAATCACGGATGAAATCCTGCGCATCACCGGCGGCGTGGGTGCTGATGTATCGTTTGAAATGGCGGGGTTTAATTCTTCGATGAATAACGCGCTTTTCAGCACGCGGAGAGGCGGCGATATCGTCCTCTTTGGTCTCAAAAACGGCGATTTTATTTTTGAGGATTACAATCGGCTTATTGTCCGCGGGTTTACCCTGCACGCGGTTATCGGGCGGCAAATGTGGCAGACATGGGAGACGACGCGCGCGCTTCTGCACGATCGCGCCAATGGCATCCATGACAAGCTCTGGAATGTCGTGCTTGCCGAAGGTCGCGACACTATTATGTCCATAGCCGATTATACAAATGAAAGTTTCGAGAAAAAAATGTCCGAGCATCCAAAAATATTACTGCAGTTTTAAGTTCTTGGTCTCAAACTTTTAACGCAACGAGGTTATTAAAACCTATGTTTACCAACATCAAACAACAATTTATAGACGACCTGCAAGCAATGCGGGACGCGGGCACTTATAAAGAAGAGGGCGTTTTGTCGGGCACGCAGGGAGCCGAAGTCGTGATTGACGGCGTGCCCATGCTCAATTTTTGCGCCAATAATTATCTCGGACTTGCCGCGAGCGATTTTGTCGTATCTGCGGCGATTGCCGGTATGGAGAAATACGGATTCGGCATGGCGAGCGTACGGTTTATCTGCGGCACATCCATTATTCATAAGGAACTTGAAAAAGTCGTGAGCGATTTTTTCGGTACGGAAGACGCGATTCTTTATACCTCGTGCTTTGACGCGAACACGGGACTTTTTGAGACATTGCTTAAAGAGGGCGATGCGATTATTTCCGATGAGCTCAACCACGCGTCCATCATCGACGGCGTGCGGTTGTGCAAAGCCGATAGATTTCGCTACCGGCACGCGGACATGACGGATTTGGAAAAACAACTGCAAGCCGCGGGCGAGCGGCGGCGCACGCTCATTGCAACCGACGGCGTGTTCAGCATGGACGGCGATACCGCGCCGCTCACTGCCATTTGCGATCTGGCGGATCGCTACGGCGCCATGGTCATGGTGGATGATTCGCACGGCAGTGGCGTACTGGGAGCTCGCGGACGGGGGAGCGTGGAGGGATTGATGAGCCGCATAGATATTCTGACCTCGACATTCGGCAAAGCGCTCGGGGGCGCGGGCGGGGGATTTACCGCGGGACGCCGCGAAATTATAGAGTATCTGCGCCAGCGCAGCCGCACTGCGCTTTTTTCCAACAGCGTGCCGCCGCCGATTGCCGAGGCGGCGCTCGCCGTATTACAATCATTTGATGGAGAATTATCGTCTGCCCGACAACGCCTCGCAGACAACACGCGCTATTTCCGGGATGCGATGGTGCGCCTCGGATTTACGCTCGGCGGCGACGGCAAGCACCCGATCACGCCCGTCCTGCTCGGCGATGAAAAACTCGCGGTGGACATGGCATCCGCCCTGCGCGAGCAGGGGATTTATGTGCGCGGATTTACTTATCCGGTAGTACCGATGGGGAAGGCGCGTATCCGCGTCCAGATCTCCGCCGCACACACGCGCGATCATCTAGACCGCGCCCTCAATGCGTTTGCGGAAGTGGGAGAAAAATTTGCCGTTATTGGATAGTCGTATGCGAATAGTGCGGAAAAATATTGAATGAAATTAATCTTGGTTTTATGCCGACACCACAATGGATAAAAAAACTTGGAGGACACGCCGGTGAGCTCTATGTGGCCGCAGAATTATCCAAGAGAGGCATTCCCAATGCCCTACTCCCAGAGAATTTCTCTGATGATGATATACTTTTGGGTCACAAAGGCGGCGAGGTACTCGGCTATATTCAGGTGAAGTCCTGTCATCCAGACAGAAGCGGTAACTGGAGACTTGATGCAAAAAATGAGGCATGGACGAATGCCCCAAAGAACGAGTTTGTTGTTTTTGTTTGGCTTGGGTCGCCATCTAGGAATGAGTCACCACGTTTTTGGGTTGCTACGAAGCAGGCAGTGGGGAAACACTTGATAAAAGACCCCGCCCATGGCACAAATAATACCGAACGAGGAATACAATTACAACATAAAAACCCCATTCTTGTCATTCGCCACGAATGGGAGAACAATTGGACTTTATTGGAAGACCTACTGAAAGAGGGCTAAAGATGAGACCCCTATGATTGACCCTTGTCTCACTTATTAAAATTGGTTATCCTTTATTGTAAGAATATAACGCGTTGTTCACAGTTCCTGCGGGTAGAAGTAGTTGATTAG
>CAYIQI010000011.1:0-10754 GCA_964365545.1 uncultured Candidatus Saccharibacteria bacterium | reverse complement strand
CTTCTGCGAGCGCAATCTCTTTTGTTTCCGCCTTTTTCTTCAATATCGTCAGGCGCGTTTCCATATCAGGGAGTCCCACATCCGCGATCATTCCCCCCTCAAAACGCGAGCGCAGGCGCGACGCCAGGGTCGCGATTGCCGCGGGCGGCTTGTCCGAGGAGATTATTATTTGCTTGTTGCGCTCGTACAACGCATTGAATGTATGAAAGAATTCCTCCTGCATTTTCTCTGTTTTGGCGATGAACTGGATGTCATCCATGATAAGAAGATCAACGGAGCGGTACTTTTCTTTAAGCGCGTTCATGGATTGGTTGCGCAGCGCCTCCACAATCTCAATCATATACTTTTCGCTGGGAGTATATCTCACTTTAACCTCCGGATTACGCGCAATAAGTTCATTGCCGACCGCCTGTATGAGATGGGTCTTGCCGAGGCCCACGCCGCCGTACACAAATAAAGGGTTGTACGATGTGCCGGGATTTTTCACAATAGACTGCGCCGCGGCGTGCGCCAGTTCATTGAACGACCCCACGATAAAATTATTGAAGGTGTAGCGGGGATTCAGGCCGGTTTCCGGATTAAGAGAGAGGTCGCGCAACGACTGCTCGTCTCCCATCAAAGGCGCCGCCGTGTGCGCGCGGCGCGCGGCACGGGCTTTGAAAGAAGAGGCAAGAGATGATGTTGATTGCGGCGGGCCGATCACATAGAGCACCTCTTTAATTTCCGGACTTGCCTCGCGGAGCGCATGCAAAATTGCCTTGTGGTGCTTATTCTGAAGCCATTCCCGGGCAAAACCATTGGGGGCAGACACCGTGACGGTTTTATCATCCATGCGCGCGATATCCGTATCGCGGAACCACGTAAGGAAATTAGGGCGCGAGAGCGTCAGCTCAATTTTCCCCAGCACGGTTTGCCACAGTTCGCGATTCTCCATAAGACAAGGACGCTTAGACAAGATGTATAAAGTATTATACACTGATCACATCCCCATCCACAGCATCATTTTGGGGAAAGGGTGTTAATTACTTGTGTATATGTCGATTACCTATCAGCCGTCGAAGAGGAAAAGGAGCCGGAGCCACGGGTTTCGCAGGCGCAGGCGTACGCCCGGGGGCAGACGCGTACTTGCGCGGCGCAAAGCTAAGGGGCGCAAGCGCCTGACTGTGGCGTGATTTGAGGCATGCAGAAGATAAATCGATTAGGAAGAGGCAAGGATTTGGAGGCATTGATGCGTTCCGGCAGGCGCGTGTCCTCCCATTTCTTCCAGCTGGCCGTGCGACCAAACACTCTTCTTGATTCGCGACTTGTCTTCGTCGTGGGACGCGCAGTGGACAAGCGGGCAGTGGTGCGGAATCGCCTGCGCCGGCGCGCGGCAGAATACATCCGGACGCATCTTGCCGATATACCCGCGCATTGCGACATCGCGGTGATTATCAGGAAAGAGGCGGCAGCCGGCCGCCGCAGTGATTTTTATGATGCGCTCAAACAAATTCTCTCGCGTGTGCGCTGATGCGGCGTGCGCCGCCCTACAGTGCTACCGCGCCGTGCTCTCTCCAGACCACGGCGTTATCGGAGTGGTGATGAAAAGATCATTGCCGTTCGGATTTATTTCTTTCGGATGCAGATTCACTCCCTCGTGTTCAGCGTACGCCGAGGATGCCATCCGTCAATATGGACTTGCGGCGGGGGTTATGGTCTCTTGCAGAAGAATCCTGCGATGTCATCCGTGGAGCGCGGGTGGATACGATCCGGTAGGAGTATCCAGAATAAAGAATCAATTGTAATATATCTTTTATGAATATTTTCTCATTACTTTATACAGAGGTTCTGTGGCGGCCGCTCTTCAACGGTCTGGTGTTTTTCTATAATATCCTGCCCGGGCACGATCTTGGTGTTGCCATTATTGCGCTCACCATCGTCATGCGCCTCGTACTCGCGCCCCTCTTATGGAAAGCGCAGGCGGCGCAGAAAAAAATGGCGCTCATCCAGCCGGAACTCAAAAGAGTCAAGGAAAAACACCAAGGAGATAAAGAAGCGCAAAGTAAGGCGCTGATGGAGCTGTACGCAACACACGGCGTCAATCCATTTTCCGGATGTCTGGTCCTACTCATCCAACTGCCGATTCTCATTGCGCTCTTTCAAGTGTTTAACAGCGGTCTTGACGCAGTATCATTGGGCTATACTTATGGTTTTTTTTCCCGCCCCGAAGTTTTTAATTCAGTCGCGTTCGGTTTCCTTGATCTCACGAAAGGGGCTCTGTGGCTCGGCGTGATTGCGGCGGCAACGCAGTTTTTCCAGACCAAACTCTCGGCTCCGCCGCCTTCGCCGGACGGCGGGACTGGAGGCGATTTTGCTAAGGCGTTGCAATGGCAGACCACTTATTTCTTCCCACTCTTGATTCTCTTGTGGTCGTACTCGCTTCCGGCGGCGCTCACCCTCTACTGGACAGCTATGAATCTGTTTGGTATTGTTGAGCAATTGATTTTACGGGGTGAGGCGAAAAAAATATGGACATGGACGCAATCAAAGAAGAAGTAAAAATCCTTTTTGAGCGCATGGGATTTGCCGGCGATATTGAGGAAATCGCGGGACATCAAGGCGTGACTCCGCGGGTCTCGGTGCGCGTGCGAGGCGATGCGCGTCTGCTCATCGGCGAGCGGGGGGCGAACCTTGCGGCGCTCGAGCACATCACGCGCAAAATCCTGCATAAAAAACAGGGCGCTGATACGCGTATCACCCTTGATATCAATGACTATCGCATGCGGCGCATGGAGGATCTCAAGCAGGATGTCAAAGCCGCGGCAAAAGAAGTGCGCCTTTATGGCCATTCGGTGCCATTGCAGCCTATGACCTCATTTGAGCGGCGCATTGTGCATCTGCTTTTGGACGAGTACCCGGATATCACGACCGAGTCGTCCGGCGAGGAGCCGGAACGGCGCGTTATCATCAAGCCGTTTATTTGATGCGGTTTTGCGCCATACAATATCATATCGAGGCTAAGCCTCAATATAATCGATATGATGTTATTTGAGCTTCAATGACCAGAGGGTTCCGTCGCGTCTACTCACGAAAAACAAATAGTTTTTTTCCGGTGCCGCGATCAGGGCACTCATATCAAAATCATTTTCGTTGAATAGTTCCTCTGTGGTGTTTTTTATGAGGTCAATCGCGACAATGCGGTCAGAGGAGTTGAATTCACCCGAGAGATAAAGATCAGGCAAGGGCTTGATACTAGTAAGGGTGCGCGGCACTGCGCACCAAAGTTCTTGTTTTCCCGCAAAAACGCATTTTTCGCTGAATGTTTGGATTGGCAGTTCGCGCGAGTCCTTGCGTTCCTGATCAAACGGATTGAGGGTGCGTGTCAGGAGCCGCTCTCCTCCGCGTGGAGTATAGGAGGCAACTATGCGCGTGTCATACGGCGACCAGAGTGCGGCAAGGCCGTATGCGGGCCCAAAAATCTTCTCAAACGCGCCGGTGGAGCGGGTATAAGAGAAGACATAACCCTCGGCAATGCCGGATGCGGGTGTTGCAAATGTGATGCGGTCGGATGCGGGCCAGGAAATCCGCGCATCACGCACCGGCGTGCGGAAAAGGGTTCTGGGATTTTTTGCCGCGCTGTCGCTTATAATAAGCTCAAGTAATTGCCCGTTGGCATGCGTGTAGGCAAGGGATTTTCCGTCCGGCGACCAAGCAATACTGGTGATGTTGGTCGGCAGTACCGCGACCGATGAAGTGCCGATATGGAGAAATGATTTAATGGTGGTTCCATCCAGATATGACACGGCGGCGCGGTCGCGCGCCGGAGACCAAAGCGCATCCAAAAGCCCGACAATGGTTATGTTGGAAATTTTACTTTGATTCTTGCCGTCAAAATCCGCGGCGTAGAGGTCTCCCCCATCTTTTTTGTAAAACACTATTTTATCACCTGATTTATTGAGCGAGGGCGCGACAACGGCGAAATCAGTGAGCCGCGTGAGGCGTTGGCTCGGGTTTGCGGTGACCGGAAACGATTCGGGCGCTGGGTTTTGCGGCGTTGGTGCGGCTGGCGCGCCTGCGGGCGCGCCGGCAATGCCGGGCGCCGCACCCCCCGAAACGCCGGGTTGTCCGGTCGGTGATAGTGTGGGTGTGGACGGCTTGAGGTTGAGATACATGAAGAACCCAACCGCGCCGAGTATCAGCGCGCCAATTACAATCCTGATAATAAGTTTTGTCCGCGAGAGGTTCATAACTTGAAAAAAGATTCAATCTCTTCCGGTCGGAGTAGACGCACATCATCTGCGGCTTGGGTAAGTCCATAGGATTGTCCCTTGGGGATACCAACATACTGCACTTTTTTACCCAGTGACCGCACCTCCTCAACAGCAGGGACAAGATCCGTATCTGAACTCACCAGATAGGCGATATCGTAAATATCCTGTCGTGCGTATCGTATCATTTCCACCGCGAGCCGTACATCAACGCCTTTTTCGTGATAGGTCTTATCCGGATGGCGTATGAGATGGCCGAGAATAAAAGAGATATTTTGGCTCTGCAATTTCATGAGGAGTCGCTGCTGGTCCGCAAACATCTTTTTACTTTTCTCGTTGCTGTTTTGCTGAGTGACAGCGCCGATGTAATAAGAGATGCCGACGGGCGTATGCGGGGACACCAACCATGTTGAAAAAGCCCGATAGTCAAATGTCAACAGCGGGTATTTCTTCCCCATGCGCTCGGTCAAGGAGCGGAGTTTGAAATAAAAATTGCTCCCGTCTATGAAAACATGCGCCCGTGCCATACCCCCACTCTATCATAAAAAAAGACTGCCGTCTCGCGCGAACGCGGGACGGACAGTGGGATTAATGTCTTTAGTATAGCAAGGTGAAGATTCCTGTCAAGCGCTATTGACGCGCCCGCGGGCGCGTCAATATCAGTATCCGCCGCCGCGCCCGCCGCAATCCCGATGATGAGCTTGCCCAGAAGCGGACTTCGGCAATAGGAGGAGGCGTGTTGCAAAGCAGCGCGCCTGCCGAAGTTCTCCTGCTGGGTTTTGTCCGCGGGGGGTTTATAAAATTTATGGATTGATGATGGGACAAGTGTCTTTGGAAACGCACCGCGGACATTTTAGTTGCCCCACCGTACCACCGCATGTCGACGTAGTAAACTCCTTTCCATGACACTCTCGGGTGGTAAATCCATCGGAACACAGCCACCTAACGTCTTGTGGAGATATTGTTTTTGACATACACTTGTCGCCCGTCGCCGTTAAACGCACTTCACAATCTCCAGTGCACGCACTAATACTTAAGCTCCCACAATCGACAGATTGTTTTGGCGGCGGCACCAAGTTAATATCCAGCGGCTTCAACTTCACCTTCCTCGTCAAATCAGGATTAATGGTGTAGAGAATGAGCCATGAGGTTAGTGCAAGAATCAATCCCCAGATCGCATTCCGTATCCTCTCTTTGGCAGGACCAGGATCTTTCTCTCCCGCCACCATATATTGCACGCCTCCTATCACCAGCATAATCATAGCCGCAATAGCCACTACCCCTACGCCATACACATACAGACGAGACAATACATCCCCTATCTCGGCTCCCGGAGGCAGATTGAGGAAATCAATGCCGATCTGGGCGTGGGCAATAGGGATAAAATGAAAGAGTGTGACATCCATAAGATTATTGATTGATGAAAAGATTGAAGAATCCGGAGAAAGAATTTTGGAAAAGATTCAGGGCGCGCACCGTAGCGCTGACGGAGATATTTTCATTGGCGCGTCTGCCCGTATCTATGGTTATCACGCGCGGGTTCTGTACGGATGCCCGCGCCGCAGCGCCGTCAATGGTCCAGTCATAGGTGAGGGATGCCACGGATGATAGCGGGAAGAAAAATGGTTCGACAACGACATCAAAGAGTCCGGGCCGCGTGGCGGCGCTTCCGGCGGAGTACCACTCGGCGCCGCCCAAAGGGGAGGAGGCATAGAGGAGGATGCGTGGCACCGCATCAGTGGTAATGAGCACGCGGGCGTCTTTGCGGATCCTGCTGTTTAAATCCTCCACGCTCATGTCGATTTGATGTGTGGTTTGGGGAAGAGTGGATGCGGTAAAAGTAAATACCCGCTTACCTGCGCCGACCAGCGATTCCTTGTCGCTGTCAATGCGCCAGCGATAGATCAAATCCTCCGGTTTCAACGCCGATCCCCCGATTACAATGCGCGGCACTGCGGCGATACTAACCATAGCCCCGGGCGTGGGCAATGCTTTACCTCGGTACCACGCGGGCACGGAGGTCTCGGCAATCCACGGGAGTGACAAGTCGGACGGAATCACCGTGAGGGATGAAGAGCCACCGTCACCGGTGGGGCGTGCGACGCTTACGCTGATTTTTACGACAGAGCCGATGGCGCCTGCGGCAAGAGCGATTTCATTGGCGCCGATGCCGGAGAACTCCGGGCGTTTTTTTCCGTCCACGGTCCAGTCAAAGGTTGCCAAGTCCTTGTCAAATGTCGGAGTGGAGGCAGTAACCGTAAATTGACTCCGGGGCGAGGGCGATGAGGGATCCGCGGTGAGCGATACCGGCGGCGGGATAGTTTGGGCGCGCGCGACGCCGAACCATAAAAGTCCGGGTGCGATAATAGTGAGGAATGTCATTCCCGCGCAAGCGGGAATCCAGAAGATATAACGGAAAACTGGATTCCCAATCAAGTTGGGAATGACAAGGGGTTGTTCTAAAATCATAAGAAAAGTTCTCTTCATAGCGTTGGCTTTTTCACGAGATCCGCTTTTGCCTGCTTGATGAGCAGGAGTTGCGCCGGGTCGGATGTGATGATTTGATCCTCGGTGTAGGACGCGACTACTTTGAGCGCCGCGTGCTTGAGCCCGGCAAAAAATATCCCTTCTCCCCGGTCTGATTCCAGCAGCAAGAACTTTTCTTCATCCGTGAGATTGAAGGTCTCCACGACCACGCCGATGGTGGCCGATGATTGTTTGAGCAGGATCTGCATGGAGGAATTGGTGATGATAGGCTTGCCGTACGGGGAGTTGAGGAAATCGCCGACATCTTGCGTGATCGTAGAAAGGCCAAGGAAGTATTTGCGCGAGCGCTTGGCAATGCCGAAGAGGAACGACGCACCATCATCGTTTTTCATCAGCCACCACGCCTCATCCACAATGAGAAGGCGTTTTTTGAGCGTGGTACGCACGACATTCCAGATGTAGCGGAGAATGAGGAATATGCCGACCGGCCGCAGCTCGTCTTCCATATCACGCACGGAAAACACCACGACGCGATTTTTGACCTCGATATTCGTCGGCTGATTCACAAATCCGGCCCAGGTGCCGGTGGTATATTTTTTGAGGCGCATGGCAAGATTCTCGCCGCCGGCCGTGGAGGCGAGCACCAGCTCCAAGTCCGAGAGTGTGGGCGCAGTGATTTTGGAAAAATCCGATTCAGGCGTGATATCGCGCGAGGCGTAGGTCTCGCTGATGGCGGCATCCAGGAGCGCGTCTTCTTCCGGCGTCAAGCCGCCCAGCATAATGCGGAAAAGTCCTATGAGGTTGACGATGTTGGAGCGCAGGAGATCCGCGGGCGATTCGTCCTGCATCGGGATCGGCAAATCAAAGGGATTGATATGATTTTTTGAAGTGAGTGAGATATTGATATAAGAGCCGCCAACCGCCTGCGACAGATACTCGTATTCGCGCTCCGGGTCAATGACAATGACATCAATCCCCCACATGAGCGAGCGCAGGATTTCCAGCTTGACCAGATACGACTTGCCGGCGCCCGAGGTGCCGAAGAGCACGGAGTTGGCATTGGGCAGGGAGAAGCGGTCAAATAAAATCAAACTGTTGTTGTGGCGGTTGATGCCGTAGAGCACGCCTTTATTCGAGGTGAGGTCAAAGGAAACAAAGGGGAAGGTGGAGGAAATAGGAGAGGAGTTGAGATAGGTATTGATGGCGAGTTTATCCGTGTTGAGCGGGAGCACGGTCTGGAAGCCCTCGGCTTGCTGGAAGAGCGCGGGTTTGGTGTAGACGAGCCGGGCTTCCAAAATAGATTTTATTTCCGTTTCAGCCCTGTTGAGTTCATCCTCCGAAAAGCCGTAGATCGTCACATAAAGGCCGAAATAAAAGAGCCGTTCCTGGGCCTGCTGCAATTTGTCGCGCAATTCTTCAAGATCGCGGTACGCGGTATCAAGCATCGGGTCGCGGACCAGGCCCTTTTCCTCGCGGATGGCGATTTGCGACTGCACTTGTGCGACTTTTCTGCGCAGCGTCCGGAGCATCGCGGCAGTATCCACGGGCTGGACATACATCGCAATATCGATGATTTTGTCCATGTTGATGACGGGCGAGAACCAATTGGTATTGAGGTAGCGCGGGTAGGCAAAGACAAAGATCGTGCGTGCGAATTTCACGCCAAGGCGCACATAGGTTGGCTTTACCTCAAGCGCCGAGGGCGTCAGAATATCATGGAGCGCCAGCTCCCCGCCACGATAAATCTCCTCCGGGAATACCGCAAGGATTTCTTCGTCCGGTTTTTTTGTTTTAGAGAATAATGCCATAGGTGAGTTTATAGTGGGAAGTTAGTCGTTGGTAGAGCGATCACTACAAAAAAACTACAACGACAAACTATTCCTGCGCGCTGACTGTTTTTTCAAATTCGGTCGGATTATACAAGCCGTAAAAAAGCTCGATCAGCTCTTCCGTGCCCAGGGGAGCTGACCGGATGCCGAACCGCTGTAGCCCCTCAATCACCGTATCCACTCTCTGCCACAGCTGATGCTTGCGCTCCTCAAACACGCGCGCATCCGCGGCGTCCTCTTTTTTGCCAAGGCCCAGCGCGTTGAATGTCTTGGATACGATACCCTGCTGTTCCAGGATGGTCGGCGTGAACGGCACCACGACAAAGAAGGACTTGGACATGATATTGGTCGCATCCACGAAGGTCTTGATGAATTCGATATATTCCCCGATCTGTATTTTCAGAAGGTCGGCCGGCTCTTCTTTCTGCCGCTCGGCGAGGGAGACAAGGTACGGCTCAATATTGAGGCGTCGGGAATGGATGACGAATTGGATCGGGAAATCAAGCGCATTGAGAAAATTCTGGTATTGGAAGATGACCGCATCCTGCTCGTCGGTTGACTTGAGCGCGAAGTTGAAAGACGAGCACATCAGCACCACGCGCAGGGACCCGTCCTTCAAGAGAAGGGTGTCTTCGCGGATTGCGTCGATCGCAAGGAATTGTTGGGCCGGAGCGGCGGTTGGCATAACGGGGTAGTTGGTAACCAGTAACCAGTAATCAATAATCAGTAACTAATAAGTAATAATCAATGACGGGTAATTAATTACTCTCGTAATCGTTGGCTGATGTCCAAGCTCCATGCAAGGTCGTTCAGTTTTGATCGGGAGAGCTTTGGGATTGATGATACCACGGTTTCGGATTTTTGTGCCTGTGCCGGCGCGGATTTTTTTGCCAGCACTTCTTTCTTCCACAGGAACAGGCGGGGGCGGACGGCATACATGAACGCGTGTTTGAGCATCGCCGGAAACGGCTGTTCGTTGATTTTGAGAAACGCCAGAGATCCGGCGAGGGATCCTACCATGATTGCGACCGGGATTACGATGATGAGTCGGAAGAAATGGTATGTCAGGCCGATGACGGCAGCTCCGCCGGCCAAATACAAAAACTGCTTGACCGTGAACGGGCCGATCACTTTGTCTTCAATGGTAATGAATTGCGGCACTTGAAACTGGTGCATAAATGAAATTACTCGATAGGTTCTTTGTAGGGGTCGAATCCGTCATAGGTTTTCGCCGGCGGCGGCTTGGGTGCCGCGCGCAGATCCAATGCCGGGACTTTGGCGGTGCCGAGGGGCGGATTTGCCGGAGGTATCGGCATCGGGGTGCCAGGGAGCGGAGTCAGATTAATGGGTTCCGGTTTCTTTGGGACCGGTGGCGGTAGGGGTGTCGGAGGAGTAGGGTCTGTTGTTATCGGAGGCGGTCTGGGAGGAGAGATTGGTTTTTTGTCCGCAAGTTTTTCAATGACGATTCTTTCCGTTTCTTGGCGAGTCAGGAATCCAATGGGTGTCGGGATGGGCATGCCGCCGACGAGCGGGGCGATTTCTTTTTGCAGGTCTTCGGTGATTTTCTGCCGCAGAATAATAGGTGGCGGTTTTTGCGTTTCCGGCGGCTTTGCCGTGATGGGCTTTTGAGACGGAGGTTCGAGATGGTTAGTTGCCGCTCCCGAAAGATTAATTTCATTGGGAAGAGTGGGGGGGGTTGTCGGTGTAAGAGTTTTCTTTTCCAAATCTTTTAATTCCTGGCTTTGCGCTGTTGTTGCCGGTGTGAGGGGCGCTAAATTAACTACGGTGGTTTTTTTGGGTGCCACAATGGATTGAATGAATGGCCGTGGCGCCGGGGGCGTTTGAGGTATTGGCGCGCGCGAACCCGGCATAGTCGTAGTTGGCGGCACGGGTACTGGCGGCTGCTCATACTCAATCTCAATGGGTTTTGGCGCGGGCGGCGCGCCGCCCGCGCGTAGTGTAGTGGACGAGTTTTGTTTGATAGATATCGGTGGCATTGGCGATGGCGGCACTGCGTCAGCTCTCGTGATTTCAGAAATTAGGGTACCACTCGTGCGCCGCGGTAGAGGCGACTCGGTACGGATCGCGCTCTCCCCCACCTCAATATGATGCGCGTCTTTAAGCGCCTCACGCAGAGGAAAGAAAATCTGATGATTAATGTCGCTGGCAAGCGCCATCGCCTTCTCTTTAT